>JADGNU010000028.1 GCA_017883305.1 Candidatus Aminicenantota bacterium
TCGAGGTCCTGGGCAAGGTCACCAACGAGTTCCGGGTCTACCTCGCTCCCAAGGACAGGGCCTTCAACTGGCACGAGGTCTTCGTCGACAACCTGTCCGTCAAGTGGTCGATCCCGGGGCGGGTGCCCTTCACCGTCACGGCCGGGCGCCAGGACCTCAACTTCGGCGAGGGCTTCATCATCGCCGACGGTACGCCGGGGGACGGCTCGCGGTCCTATTATTTCAACGCCCTTCGCCTCGACGCCGATCTCGGCAAGGCCCACCGGCTGACCGCCTTCGCCCACGCCCAAAAAACGACCGACCGCTTCCTTCCCGTGATCAACCCCCGTCCCCAGGCCCTGGCCGAACAGCCGGAGAAGGCCGTAGCGCTCTATTACGCCGGAGCCTTCGGCAAGGCCAAGGTCGACGCCTACGCCGTCCGCAAGACGACGGACGCGAACGAGGCCTGGCCCATCCCGACGCGGACCGACACGTTCGGGGCCCGCCTGGTCGCGCCCCTGTCCAAGCCCCTCGCGGTGACCGCCGAGGCGGCCCTCCAATCGGGCGCCTACGGCGACGCCGGCCGATCGGCCTTCGGGGCTATCGCCCATCTCGATTACGACCTCACCGGAACTTTGCCGCTCCTGAAGACGTTCACCCTCGGCGGCATCCTCCTCAGCGGAGACGATCCGGCGACGGCCCGGATGGAGGGCTGGGACCCGATCTTCAGCCGCTATCCGAAGTGGAGCGAAAGCTACATCTACACGTTCACGCGGGAGAGCCGTCAAGCCTACTGGAGCAACCTGACGTCGCTCTACGCCCAGCTGGCCTTTGATTTCGGCGCCCGCTCCGACGGCCACATCATGGTCATGCCGATGGGAGCCGCCCACGCTCTGCCGGGGGTGTTTCCGGGAGGCACAGGTCACGACCGCGGCACTCTCGTCCGAGGACGATTGAACTACAAGATCAGCAAGTTCCTCACCGGCCGTTTCATCTGGGAGCACTTCACTCCCGGGAGCTTCTACTTCCCGGGAGCCTCGAGCTACAATTGGATCCAGTTCGAGATGATCTTCCGGTATTAGTTGTTCATGAAGAACTATTGGTACTTCTTCCTGTTCCTCATCGTTTCGGTCCTCTTTTCTGTCGGCCTCCTCGGCTTCGTCGCCCTCATCCGCTACCGCCGCCGTCTTGTCGGCGACAAGTGCGAGCCTTATGAGTGCGGCGTCGATCCGGCGACACCGACGGCCCGGGAATCGACGTCGATCCGCTTCTACCTGTTGACCCTCGTCTTTATCGTTTTCGAGGTCGAAACGTTCTTTCTCTTCCCCTGGGCGGTCGTTCACGACAAGTTGGGACTTTTCGGATTCGTCGAGGTCCTCGTGTTCCTGGCCATCCTCCTCGTCGGCTATGTCTATGCCTGGAAGGCCGGGGCCCTCGAATTCCGGAGGGGTGATGAGTGAGCCCTTCGAAAGGGGTCCGTTCCTTCTCGCCAGGGCCGACGCCTTCATCACCTGGGCGCAAAAGAATTCGCTCTGGCCGTTCGGCTCGGGGCTGGCCTGCTGCGCCATCGAGATGATCGCCACGGCCGCGGCCCGCTACGATATCGCCCGCTTCGGCATGGAGCTCTTTCGGGCCTCGCCGCGCCAGGCGGACCTGTTCATCGTGGCCGGCACCGTGACCAATAAGATGGCCCCGGTCCTCCGCCGGCTCTGGGACCAGATGCCCGACCCCAAGTGGGCCCTGGCCATGGGCAATTGTGCCATCGGAGGCGGCCCATTCCCGACCTATTCCGTCCTCCAGGGAGTCGACCGGATCATTCCCGTCGACGTCTATGTCGCCGGTTGTCCGCCGACCCCTCAGGGGCTCATCCACGGCCTGATGACACTGCAGGAGAAGATCGCCCGCAGCCGGCCGACCAAGGAGATCCTCGACCCCCATGCCCGCCGACAGAGCTGACCAATCCAAGCTCCGGAAGGCCTTGGACGCCTTGGCGGGGCGTTTCGGCGACGCCGTCCTCGCCGGTGCCGCCGACAAGGGCGAGCTGGCCGTCCGGTTGACGAAAGATGTCATCGTCCCCGCCCTGAGCTTTTTCAAGGAGGAGCTCGGCTTCAATGCTTTCGAGGATCTCGTCGTTTTCGACAACCTCAACAGTCCGGACGAGGGAGGCGCGCGATTCACCGTCGTTTACAGGCTCTTTAAGTTCCCCGGCGCGGTCCGGGCACGCCTTACCGTTGAGGTCGGAGACGGGGAGAGCCTGCCCTCCGCCGTCCCCGTCTACCGCGCCGCCGACTGGGCCGAGCGGGAGGCCTTCGATATGTTCGGTATTCCGTTCGAAGGGCACCCCGACCTCCGGCGCATCTACCTGCCGGACGACTTCGAAGGCCATCCCCTGCGCAAAGACTTCCCCCTCGCCGGGAGGACAGGTGGCCTTTAGGGAGATCGACCTCAACATGGGGCCCCAGCACCCCAGCACTCACGGCGTCCTCCGCCTCAAGCTCGCCGTCGATAACGAGGTCGTCCTCCGCGTCGAGCCCGTGCTCGGCTATCTCCACCGGGGCATGGAGAAGCTCTGGGAGAGCCTGACCTATACCCAGATCGTGCCGCTGACCGACCGCCTGGATTATCTCGCCTCCCTTTCGAACAACCTCGCGTACTGCTTGGCCGTGGAAAAGCTCGCCGGGATCGAGGTGCCCAGGCGTGCCCGGTACATCCGTGTCGTCCTGGCCGAGCTCCAACGCCTGGCCTCCCACCTGGCTTGGACGGGATTCATGGCCAACGACATCGGGGCCATGTCCGTCCTCCTTTACGGCTTCGAGGCCCGCGAGGATATTCTGGACATCTTCGAGGAGTATTGCGGGGCCCGCCTGACCGTCCACGGCATCCGCATCGGCGGCGCCGTCCACGATCTCGACGGCCCACTTGTTTCGCGCATCCGCGCCGTCCTGGAGAGGATTCCCAAGCGTCTGGCCGACATCCGGTCGCTTCTCGATGAGAACAGGATCTGGAAGGAACGCACGGTCGGCATCGGGCGCATCACGGCCGGAGAGGCCATCGATTACGGTTTGACCGGTCCGCCCCTCCGGGCCTGCGGCGTCGCCTGGGACATGCGCAAGGATATTCCCTATTCCTCCTATGACGACTTCGATTTCGACGTCCCGCTGGGGACAAACGGCGACGTCTATGACCGCTACCTCGTCCGTTTGGAGGAGATCTGCCAGAGCATCCGCATCGTCGGCCAGGCCCTGGACGGGCTCCCGGAGGGCGAGTTCAAGGCCAAGGTGCCGCGGGTCCTCAAGATCGCGCCGGGCGAGGCCTTTCACACGATCGAGGCCCCCAAGGGCGTCCTCGGCTTCACCGTCCGGTCGAACGGCACGGACAAGCCCGAACGGGTCAAAATGAAGTCGCCCTCATTCATCAACCTTCAGTCGCTCGAGCATCTGTGCCAGGGGAACCTTTTTTCGGACGTCATCGGCATCCTCGGGTCGCTCGACATCGTCCTCGGGGAGATCGACAAGTGACGCCCTTTGTCGCCGATGTCCTCATCCCTTTGGGCAAGATCGCCGCGGTCATCCTCTATCCGATGGTCATGGTCGTGGTCATGATCTGGCTCGAGCGCCGCGTTGTGGCCCTGATGCAGGGCCGGCTGGGGCCCAATCGCGTGGGCTTCCAGGGGGTTCTCCAGCCGGTCGCCGACGCCGTCAAGCTCTTCTTCAAAGAGGATATCATCCCGCGCCAGGCCGATAAGCTGCTCTTCAACATCTCGCCCGTCCTGGTCATGTTCTCGTCCCTCCTCGCCTTTTGTTTCGTCCCGCTCGGCGAGCCCGTCCGCATCGGGACCACCACGCTGACGCTCTGGATCGCCGACAGCCCGGTCGGGCTTCTCATCGTCCTCGGCCTGTCGTCCATCTCCGTGTTCGGCGTCATATTCGGCGGCTGGGCCTCGAATTCCAAGTATCCTCTCATGGGGGCCTTACGTTCGGTCATCCAGGTCCTGAGCTATGAGATCCCGACCGGCCTGGCCGTGCTGACGGTCGTCTTCCTGGCCCGATCCATGGACCTGGTCGAGATCGTCCGCCGGCAGGAGGCGTCCGGGGTCTGGTACGGCTTCCTGATGCCCGTCTCCTTCGTCGTCTTTTGGATCTCGGCCGTGGCCGAAACGAACCGGGCCCCGTTCGATCTCCCCGAGGCCGAATCCGAGCTCGTCGCGGGCTACCACACGGAGTATTCGGGCATGAAGTTCGCCTATTTCTATATGGCGGAGTACGCCCATATGGTGCTCGTCTCGTCGCTCGTCGTCATCCTCTTTTTCGGCGGCTGGCTGCCGCCTTTCCAGGGTGTCAAGGCCCTGGCCTTCCTCCATGCCGTGCCGGGCTTCATCTGGTATCTCGTCAAGATCATGTTTTTCCTCTACCTCTACGTTTGGATCCGGGCGACCCTCCCGCGCTACCGCTTCGATTCGCTCATCCGGCTCGTCTGGAAGTGGCTCATCCCCTTGGCGCTGGCCAATTTCCTAGTCGTTGCCCTGGTCAGGTTCCTCCGATGAGACGGCTCAGGCGGTTCCTCAAGTCTTTCTTCTTGGTCGACATCCTGCGCGGGCTGGCCGTGACGCTTCGCCTCTACTTCAGCCGAAAAGTCACGGTCGAATACCCCGAGAAGGTTCAGGAGCCGGCGCCGCGATTCCGGGGGCTCCCGAGGCTCTATCGCGACGAGAAGGGGGAGCCGCTCTGTATCGCCTGCAAGCTCTGCCAGAGGGCCTGCGGCACGAACTGCTTCGATATCGAAGGGAAGAGGAAGGAAGGCGCCAAGTTCATGCGGCCGGAGAAGTTCGATTGGAAGCTCGACCGCTGCACCTTTTGCGGCTTCTGCGTCGAGGTCTGCCCGACGAGCGCGATCCGCTTCTCGCCCGAGTTCCGGCTGACCGGCGTCCGCAAGGACGGGCTTCTCTTCCATCGGGACCAGATGTATCTCCTGGGTGACGACCTCCAGGACCATCTTTGCGGCGGCTGTCGGAGGGTCCCGTGATCACGCTCGCCGTCTTCACCTTCTTCGCGGTCCTGGCCGTCGCCGGGGCCGTCCTGGTCATCGTTCAGAAGAACGTCATGCACAGCGTCCTCTACCTGGCCTTCACCGTCCTGGCCACCGCCGGCGTGTTCTTCACCCTGCAGGCGGAGTACCTGGGGGCCATCCAGATCCTCGTCTACGGCGGCGGCATCGTCGTCCTCTACATCTTCGTCATCATCATCGTCAACCTCAAGGAGGTCGTCCCGGAGCGCCGGTCCCTCCTGCCCAAGCTCGTCCTCGTCGCCGTCCCGGTGGCCGTCGGCGCCGAGGTGGCCTATCTCCTTCTGGCGAGAGGGTTTCCGGTGGCCGAAGCCGGAGGGGAAGGGATGGGGTTCGAGACCATGGCGGAGACTCTGTTCGGTTCCTATCTCTTTCCCTTCGAGCTGGCCTCCGTCCTGCTCCTGGCCGTGCTCGTCGGGGCCATCATCATCGCCCGGAGAAAGCTTATCCATGATCCCGATTGAAGCCGTCATCGTCCTGGGCCTTCTGCTCTTCGCCATCGGGTTCGTCGGGGTCGTCGTCCGGAAGAACCTGGTCGTCATGCTGATGTCGCTCGAGCTTCTGCTCAACGGGGCGAATGTCATCCTGGTCGGCTTGGGACGCCGTCTCGATTCGCCGCGCGGCACCATCTTCGCCATGTTCGTCATCATCATGGCCGTATCCGAGGCGGCCGTCGGCTTCGCCCTGGTCCTGGCGTATTTCCGCCAGAAGAAAAGCTACGACGTCGACGCTCTCGACGACCTCAAGGGATAGCCGATGTTCGTCCTCATCCCGCTCTTTCCCCTCCTCGGCGCGGCCGTGAACGGGCTTATCGGCATCCGCGGGTTCTCGCGGCGCGCGGTCGGGGCGACGGCCGTCGGGGCGGCCGGCATGAGTTTCGCCGCCGCCGTGGCCGCTTTTGTCGGGCTCCTCCGGTCGGCCGAGCCGGCCATCGTCAAGACGCTTTTCACCTGGCTCCCGCCGAGCCTCGTCCGGACCGCATCCGGGAGCCTGGCCTCCCTCCGCGTCGACCTCTCCTTCCACTATGACTCCTTGGCCGCCGTCATGACCTTGGTCGTCACGGGGGTGGGCCTTCTCATCCATATCTACTCGCTGGGCTATATGGCCCACGACAAGAGCTATGCCCGGTACTTCTCTTACCTCAACCTCTTCACCTTCGCCATGCTCATCCTGGTGCTCGGCGCCAATCTGGGGGTCATGTTCATCGGTTGGGAGGGAGTCGGGCTGTGCTCCTACCTCCTGATCGGGTTCTGGTTCAGAAAAGATTCCGCTTCGAACGCCGGGAAGAAGGCCTTCATCACCAACCGGGTCGGCGATTTCGGCTTCCTCCTCGGCACCGGCTTGCTTGTTTATGCGCTGGGAACGATCGACATCGCCGGCATCGCGGCGGCCGTCGAGGGCGGGGCGCTGGCCAAAGGGACGGCCACGGCCGCGGCGCTGCTCCTCTTTCTTGGGGCCACCGGCAAATCGGCGCAGATCCCCCTCTACACCTGGCTGCCGGACGCCATGGAGGGCCCGACTCCGGTCTCCGCCCTCATTCATGCCGCGACCATGGTCACGGCCGGCGTCTACATGGTCGCCCGCCTCCACGTCCTGTTCTCCTTCTCGGGGACGGCCTTGACCGTGGTCGCCCTGACCGGCGCTATCACGGCCGTTTATGCCGCGACGATGGCCTTCGTCCAAACCGATATCAAGCGCGTCCTGGCTTACTCGACGATCTCCCAGATCGGCTTCATGTTTATCGGCCTCGGCGTCGGGGCTTACGCCGCGGGGATCTTTCACCTCATGACCCACGCCTTCTTCAAGAGCCTGCTCTTCCTCGCCGCGGGGAGCGTCATCCACGCTCTCTCCGGAGAACAGGACATGCGCAGGATGGGCGGGCTGAGGGCCCGCATCCCCCGGACCTATCGCGTCTTCCTTATCGGGGCGCTGGCCATCTCCGGCTTCCCCGGTCTGTCCGGCTTTTTCTCCAAGGATGAGATCCTGGCCTCGGCCTTCGCCTCGGGGCAATATCTCGTCTGGGCCCTTGGCCTTGCCGGCGCCGCCATGACCGCCTTCTACATGTTCCGCTTGATCTTCATGACCTTTTTCGGCGAGGAGAGGTTCACCGAAAAGGCCGGCGAGCCTGTTCACGAATCTCCCCCGGTGATGCTCGTCCCGCTCCAGGTCCTGGCCGTCCTCGCCGTCATCGGGGGTTACATCGGCCTGCCCCGCCTCCTCGGAGGCCGGGCCTGGTTCACCCGCTTCCTGGAGAGGACGACCGGAGCTCACGAGGCCGGCCTCGCTCCCGGGACGGAGGCACTGCTCATGGCCGCCTCGGTCGCGGCGGCCCTGGGCGCGATCTACGCCGCTTACGTGATCTATGTGAAGAAGCGGGGAGAGCCGGCCCGGCGGTTCGCGGAGAGATGTCGTGCGCTCTACCAGACGGTCTTACGAAAATATTACGTCGACGAATTCTACGGCAAGGTTTTTGTCGGCGGCGTTTTTGCGGCCGGCCGGATCGCAGACTGGATCGACCGGCGCGTCATCGACGGCCTGGTCGACGGGACGGCCGGAGTTGCCCGCCGCGTCTCGCGACTGGCCATCCTTTTCGATGAGCGGGCCGTCGACGGGGCCGTCAACGGGGTCGGCAAAGCCCACCTCGCCGCTTCGTCCGTCCTGCGCCGGCTTCAGACCGGCCATATCTACAACTATGCCCTGGCCGTCATGCTGGGCGTTGCCCTTGTCATCACGATCGCCGTCGCGGTGTTTTAAGACGATGAAGGAGCTTGCGCCATGAACGTCTTCGGCATCCCGATCCTGACCTTCGTCACCTTCTTTCCGGTCGCCGGGATGCTCGTCGTCCTCGCCCTCCCCACGTCGAGCGCCCGGGCGATCAAGCTCGCAGCCAACATCTTCACCGGCCTCGAATTCGCGGTCACACTCTTGATCCTGACGCGGTTCGACGCCGGCTCCGGAGAAATGCAGCTCGTCGAGCGTCTGCCCTGGATCAAGTCCATCGGGGCCCAATATCTCCTCGGCATCGACGGCATCTCGCTCCTCCTCGTCCTCCTGACCTCTCTGCTGACCTTTGTGGCCACCTTGTCTTCTTGGGGCGCCGTCACGGGCCGGCTCAAGGAGTATTACGCCTTCATGCTCCTCCTCGAGACCGGCATGGTCGGCGTCTTTCTGGCCCTGGATCTGCTCCTCTTTTATGTCTTCTGGGAAGTCGTCCTCGTGCCTATGTATTTCCTGATCGGCATCTGGGGCGGGGAGAGGCGCTTGTACGCGGCCATCAAGTTCTTCCTCTACACCCTCTTCGGCTCGGTGGCCATGCTCGTCGGCATCCTGGTCCTGCGCGCGGGGCACCATAGCTTCGACTGGATGGCCATGGTGGCCGCCGGATCCGTCATCCCGGCCGCCCTCCAGGGCTGGATCTTCCTGGCTTTCTTCCTCGGGTTCGCCATCAAGGTGCCGATGGTCCCCTTCCACACCTGGCTTCCCGACGCCCATGTCGAGGCCCCGACGGCAGGTTCGGTCATCCTGGCCGGCATCCTGCTGAAGATGGGCTCCTACGGCTTCCTCCGCTTCTCCCTGCCGCTCCTGCCCGACGCCGCCCGCCGCTATGCCCCGGCCGTGGCCGTCCTGGCCCTCGTGGCCATCATCTATGGAGCGCTCGTCTCCCTCATGCAGAAGGACATGAAGAAGCTCATTGCTTACTCCTCGGTCTCCCACATGGGTTTCGTCATGCTGGGCCTGGCCGCCCTGACCCCGATGGCCGCCAAGGGTGCCGTCCTCCAGATGATCAACCACGGGCTCTCGACGGGCGCCTTGTTCCTTGTTGTCGGGGTCCTTTATGAGCGGCGCCACACCCGGCTCATCTCCGAGTTCGGAGGGCTGTCGTCGCGAATGCCGGTCTTTGCCGCGGTATTCCTGATCATGACTATGTCTTCGATTGGCCTTCCGGGGCTCAACGGCTTTATCGGCGAATTTATGATCCTCATGGGCACCTTCCCCGTGAGCTGGCTCTGGACGGCGATCGCCGCGACCGGCATCGTCCTCGGCGCGGGATACATGCTCTGGCTTTACCAGCGGGTGATGTTCGGGACGATCGTCCATCCGGCGAATGAATCCCTCAAAGACCTGACCCTCCGCGAATTCGCGACTTTCATGCCGCTCCTCGTGCTGGTCTTCTGGATCGGTATCTTTCCCAAGCCGTTCCTCGACGTCATCGACAAGCCCGTTGAGAAGATCATCCGCATCGTCAACCCCGCTCATTTCGAGGCGCCGCGATGATCGTTCCGTCGGGCTATGGGCTGAGACCTCTCGTCCCCGAGCTCGTCCTGCTGACGGCGGCCGCGGCCGCCCTGTTCGTCCATCTCTTCGCCGGCCGCCATGGGCGCCGCGCGGCGGGATACGTTGCCCTGGCCGGGATCGGCGCCGCGGGGTTTGCCCTGGCTCTGACGCCGCCGTCCGCGGGGCCTCTGTTCGGGGGGCATTTCGTCGCCGACCCCTTCGCGCTTTACTTCAAGGCGGCCATCCTTTTGGCCGGGGCTCTGGCCGTCATCATGGCCTTTCGATTCTTCGATGTCGAGGGCGGCGAGCCGGGAGAGGCTTACACCCTGGTTCTCCTGGCCATGGTCGGCATGGCAGCCGCCGTCTCGGCCGCCGATGTCGTCACAACCTACGTTTCCTTCGAGCTCTTCGCCATCCCCTCCTATGTGCTGGCCGGTATCTTCAAGAAGGAGCGGCGCTCGGCCGAGGCGGGAATCAAGTATTTCTTCCTGGGCACGCTGAGTTCGGCGATCATGCTCCTCGGTCTGGCCCTGGTCTTCGGCTTGACCGGCTCGACGGCGTACGCCGAAGCCGGCCCCGCCCTGGCCGGAGCGGAGGGACGGGCCGTCCTCGTGGCCATGGGGCGCGTGTTCGCGGGCCTGTTCTTCAAGGCCGCCTTCGTTCCCTTTCACATGTGGGCCCCCGACGTCTATGAGGGCGCCCCGACGCCGCTGGTGATCTTTCTATCGACCGCGCCCAAAGCCGCCGTCGTCGCCGTGCTCGTTCGGGCCATGACCTCGCTCTTCGGCGCATACGCCGCAGAGTGGCGCCTCGTTCTCCAGGTGATCGCCGTGGCCACCATGCTCTGGGGCAACTTGGCGGCCCTGACCCAAAAGAGTCTCAAGAGAATGATGGGCTACTCGGCCATCGCCCAAGCGGGCTACTTGGCGATCGGCCTGGCGGCCTGGGGAGAAGCCGGCCGGACGGCCGTCCTGTTCTACATCGTGGCCTATATCGTCATGAACGCCGCCGCCTTCGGCCTCGTCCTCCTCGTCGATAAGGGAGGCCGCTTCGACGAGAGCATCGACGGTCTTCGCGGCTTGGCCCGGCGGGCCCCGGGGGCCGCGGCGAGCGTCCTCGTGGTCCTGCTGTCCCTCACCGGGATCCCGCCGACCGCCGGATTCATCGGCAAGTACCTTCTCTTCACGGCGGCCGTCGAGAAGGGGATGATCCTCCTGGCCGCTGCCGGCGCGTTGAACTCGGCGATCTCCCTCTTCTATTACTTTCGTATCGGCCGGGCCATGTTCCTCGAAGAGGCGGTTTCCGCCGTGCCGGAAGCCGGTTCGCAAACGCCGGAGAGCTTCTCACGAGCCGTCACGATCTTCCTGGCCTTCTGCGCGGCCGTCCTTCTCTCTCTTGGCCTCCTGCCCACCCTCCTGACGACCCCGGCCGTTTCCGCCATCCTGAGCCGCTAGGGCCGTTCTGGGACAACCGGACTGACGCCCGCGCGGCTCAGTGCGCGAGAAGTCGTCCGGCTTTGAGGCCGGGGCCCGATTTGTTATGATTGCGGAAAGGCCGGATATGCGTGAAACGGCAACCCCCACCTACGACGTCGTTGTCATCGGCGGTGGCGTCGTTGGCTGCGCCGTGCTCAGGGAGCTTTCGCGTTATGACCTGAGGCTACTCCTCCTCGAGAAGGAAGCAGACCTGGCCGAAGGCGTCAGCAAGGGCAACAGCGGCGTCATCCATGCCGGCTTCAACGTCCCTTCCGGGTCGCTCAAGGCGAAGACGAACGTCGCCGGGTTGGCGCTCATCTACCCTCTCGCCGTCGAGCTCGGCGTTCCCCATCGGAAGACCGGCAATCTCGTCGTCGCCCTGTCCGACGAAGACAGGCCCCGGCTCGAGGAGCTTAAAGCCGAGGGGGATCGGAGCGGCGTCCCTGATCTCGAAATCGTCGATGAAACCGCCATCCGCCGCCTCGAGCCCTTGGCCAGGGGGCGCTGGGCTTTGTATTCACCGCACACGGGCATCATCTCGCCCTACGAGCTGACCGTTGCCCTGGCCGAGTGCGCTTGGCAGAACGGCGCCGAGGTCCGGCTCGAGACGCCGGTTGAGGCGGTCGGGTCGGGCGACGGTCTCTTCCGTCTGGCAACGCCGAAAGGGACGATCGCGGCCCGCCGGGTCGTCAACAGCGCCGGCCTCTTTGCCGACGAAGTGGCCAGGCTGGCCGGGATCGAGGACTACCGGGTCTTTCCGTATCGCGGCGAATATCTCATCGCCGACAAGGACTGCGGCCTCCGCCTCGGCCTGCCCGTTTATCCCGTTTCGTCGAGGAACGATCCCGGCCTGGGGATCCACATCACTCCGACGCTCGAGGGGAACATCATCCTCGGTCCGAGCGCGGAGCCGGTCGAGGACAAGCGCGACGCCGCCTCGACCCGCGAGGTCATGGCCCGGCTCAAGGCCGAGGCCGGTCGTCTCATGCCCGAACTCGGCGGCGTCCCCTTCATCCACAGCTATACCGGGATCCGGCCCAAGCTCGTGGATCCCTCGGGCCGGGACAGGTTCCGGGACTTCGTCATCGAGGAAAGCGGGCTGCGGCCGGGTTGGATTAACCTCGTCGGCATCGAATCACCCGGCCTGACTGCGGCCCCGGCCATCGCCAAGATGGTGGCCGCGATGATCGGCGGGCGGCTGGATATGCGCGAAAAGCCCGGCTTCATCGCCGGGCAGCCGCCACGCATCCGCTTCGCCCACGCCGGCGACTCCGAGCGCGCGGAGAGGGTCTCCCGGGACGCCGATTGGGGCGAAATGGTCTGCCGCTGCGAACACGTCACCCGGGCCGAGGTCGTCTCCGCGCTCCGGAATCCGTTCGGGGTCCGGACCATGGACGCCGTCAAGCGGCGGACGCGTTGCGGCATGGGCCGCTGCCAGGGCGGCTTTTGCACGCCGCGGATCGTCGAGATCCTCCAGGACGAGGGAGTCCCGGCCGACGGAATCACCAAGCGCGGCGGCGTCTCCCGCCTTTTCTACGGGCGGATCAAGGGCTGAGATGAGCGGACCGAGAGAAACCTGCGACGTCGCCGTCATCGGCGGCGGACCCGCCGGCCTGGCCGCGGCCCTCGGGGCCCGGCGGGCCGGGGCGGGGAAGGTCCTGCTCCTCGAGCGGGATCGGACGCTCGGCGGCATCCTCAACCAGTGTGTCCACGACGGTTTCGGCCTTTTCCTCTATAAGGAGACGATCAGCGGGCCGGAATATGCGGAGCGCCTCACGGAGGACGTCCTGCGCGAGCCGATCCGGGTGGCGACCGGGACCATGGTCCTCGACCTCTCTCCGGATCGGGTCCTCCGGGTCAACTCGCGGGAGGGATACAGGCTGGTCGAAGCCGGCGCGGTCGTCCTGGCCATGGGCTGCCGCGAGCGGACGCGCGAGATGATCGAGATCCCCGGGACGCGTCCGGCGGGGATCTTCACAGCGGGCTCGGCCCAGAACCTGGTCAACCTCCAGAACCTCCGCATCGGGAACGAAGCCGTCATCCTCGGCTCGGGCGACATCGGGCTGATCATGGCCCGGCGCCTTGTCTTCGAGGGCGTCGCCGTCAAGGGTGTCTTTGAGATCCTGCCCTGGGCGAACGGGCTCGAGCGCAACATCCGCCAATGCCTGATGGATCTCAGGATCCCGCTCGAGCTCCGGTCGACGGTGGTCGAGATCCGCGGCCGCGACCGTGTCGAGAGCGTCGTCGTGGCCAAGGTCGACGAGTCGCTCGCGCCCGTCGCCGGGACCGAGAGCGTCATCCCCTGCGATACGCTGCTTCTTTCGGTCGGGCTCATTCCCGAGAACGAGCTGGCCAAAAAGGCCGGCGTCGTTCTCTCGCCCCTTACAGGCGGAGCGGTCGTCGACGAGACGCTCATGACCTCGATCCCCGGCATCTTCTCCTGCGGCAACGTCCTCCACATCCACGATGTCGCCGACTGGGCCTCCTTCGAGGGCTTCGCGGCCGGCGAGCGGGCGGCCCGGTTCGCGGCGGGGGAGAGGCCGGCCGGGCCGACGATCCGTGTCTCGGCCGGTCCGAATGTCCGCTACGCCCTGCCGCAGCTCGTGACGCGCGGCAAGCCGGGAGTCGAGTGGAGCTTCCGGGTCAAGCGTCCGGTCCGGGATGTCGCGGTCGAGGTCAAAGGACTGACCTCAGGCAAAGTCTACGCGCGAAGGAAATTCGCCCGGCTTCTTCCATCCGAGCTCCAGAAGATCAAGGTCCGGGTGGCTGTCGAAGAGGACCTCGAGGTGGGCTGCCCATGAGCGAGCATGATGCCGTCGACCGCCTGACTTGCGTCCTCTGTCCCGTCGGCTGCGAGCTCGAGGTCGGGACAGGCCCGGCCGGCGGCGTCCAAGTCACTGGAAATCAATGCGATAAGGGCGTTCCGTTCGCCGAGGAGGAGGTCCTCCGCCCGAAGCGGAACCTCGCGACCTCGGTCCCCATCCGGGGCACGGCGTCGCGGATGGTTTCCGTCCGTTTGAGCGGGCCCGTGCCGCGCGAGATGATCTTTCCCATCCTGACCGAGATCGCCAAGCTCCGCCCTGAAGCGCCCGTCCGGCGCGGCCAGGTCCTCATCGCCGACGTCCTGGGCACGGGCGTCGATGTCATCGCGACGCGAACCGTCCTTGCGAAAGCGGATTCCTAGCAGCGACCGCCAGAAGGGCGGAAAACCGGGAGATCAATCCGACTTGAAGAGCACGGCCAGCGTCTCGAGGTGCGGCGTGTGCGGAAAGAAGTCGAAGGGAGCGAGGGAAGCGGTCCTGTAACCCGCGTCGAGGAAACCCCTGAGGTCCCGCGCGAGCGAAAGGGGATTGCAGGACACGTAGGCGACGGCCGGCGCGCCCAGGGCGATCGTCCGGCTCAGGGCTTTGCCCGTCAGGCCGACGCGCGGCGGGTCGACGATGACGAGGTCGGCCGGCTCGCGAAGCGGATCGGCCAGCAGGGCTTCGACCGTCCCCGGCACGAAGTCGATGTTGTCGATGCGGTTGACCAGGGCGTTCTCCACGGCGTTGGCGATATTGGCCGGCGACGAGTCGATGGCCGTCACTTTTCCCGCTGAAGCGGCGAGCGAGAGCTCGATCGCGCCGCTGCCGCAGTAAAGTCCCAGGACCCGGCTCGTCCTCGTGAGCGGCGCCTCCTCGCCGATCCGTCTGTAGAGGAGCTCCGCGCCGGCCGTGTTCGTCTGGAAAAAGCTCGGGGGATAGATCCGGAACATGAGTCCGGCCAGCTTCTCCTCGATGAACGGGATACCGGCGACCAGGCGAATTCTCTCGAACTCGACGAGGTCGGAGCCGCGGCCGCTGGTGACATGGACGAAGCTCCGGAGCGCCGGCTCGGCGGCGGCCAGGCTCCCGGCCAGAGGCGCAAGTTCGATCTCTGGAAGCTCGGCGGTCACGAGGAGGACCATGAGCTCGCCCGTGCGCTTCCCCTCCCGGAGAACGAGATGCCGGAGCTGGCCCTTCCGGGTGGCCGGCTCGAAGCCTTCGAGCCCGTTGGCGCGGGCGAAGTCGAGAAAGACGGGGAAAACGCGCTCGACGGCCGGGCCGAAGATCGGGCATTCCCCGACCGGCAGCGTCCGGCGGTAGGTCTGGCGGCTGGCCGTGACCCTTTCCCTGAGGCCCAGGGCGAGCTCGCCGAACTTCTCGCCGAAGGCGAATTCCATCTTGTTGCGGAAGCCGTAGAGGTCCGGCGAGGCGACGATGGGTCTTGTCACCGACGCCGCGTCCGGAAGCCCCGCTTCCTCGAGCGTTCGCTTCAGATAACGTTCTTTGAGCTCGAGCTGGGTCCCGTAATCGACGTGCTGAAAAAGGCAGCCGCCGCAGCTCCCGAAATGGGGGCATCGCGGCTCGGCCCGCCGGGGCGACGGTGATTCCAGACGGACGACCTCGGCGATCCGGGCGGCCCCGCTCTCCCCGACGATCTGGACCCGGAGAACTTCGCCCGTGACCGCTCCCGGGATGAGGAGCCTGCGGCCTCCGGCCTCGGTCTGGCCGTCGCTTGCCGGGAAATCGATGTCCCCGACCTCGACAGTGAACGCCGGAGCGACAAAACGGGCCAGGAGCCGGCGGACCTTCTCCACCGGGAAACCGACGACGTTGTCGTAATCGCCCTTCATCCGGGCGACGAAGGCGTCGCCGATCTCCTGGACGGCATAAGCGCCGGCCTTGTCGAGAAAGGTCCCTTGGTCGAGGTAGCTTTCGATCATCTCGTCCGAGAGCTTTCGGAAAGTGACGTAGGTCAGGTCGTAGCCGGTGAGAAGGCGGTCCTCGGCCCGCCGATAGAACGCGAGTCCGGTCAAGACCCGGTGCCGCCGGCCGGAGAGAGCCCGCAGCATCGCCCGGGCCTCTTCCTTGTCGGCCGGCTTGCCCAGGATCCGCAGCCCGAGGGCGACCACGGTGTCGGCCCCGATGACGATGGCCTCGCGGAATGTCTCGGCCGCGGTCTTGGCCTTCAGCACGGCCGCGGCGATGGCGAAGGCGAGCGGGTCCTTCTCGGCAATGGCCGATTCATCGACGTCCGTCGCGAAAACGCGGAAATCGGGCGCGACCCGGGCCATGAGCTCCCGGCGGCGGGGCGAGGCCGAAGCGAGGACGATCCCTCCGGTTTTTATTTCTGTCATGAACGAAGCCCTATTCTACACGATTCGGCGGAGGGCGCCATGACGAAGAGGGGGGCGGGTCGAAGCCCCTCAGGAGAAGAGCCGCGCTCCCCAATCCACCTGGACGGCGAAGTCCATGCACCGGGCGAACATCTCGTAGTCGAACACGGGGCAGGCGAGGCCGCGCTTCTCGAGCATCGGCGCCGCGTTCGCGATGATGAAGGAGCGCGTGTCCTGCATGTAGGGCCGGAAGACCTCGAGGTAGGAGTCGTAAAGGACTTCCAGGGCGTTCTTCGGCCGGCCGGTGAAGTCCGCCGCTCCGCAGGTCTCGATCCCTTCCATCCGGAAGCGGCGCTTGCCGAAGTCGACGACGTCCTCGATCCTCGTCGCCCGGGGATTGGCGATGTGGTAGATGCCGCCGTCGAGCCCGTCTTCGAAGATGGCCATGAACGCGCGGACGCAGTGATCGATCGGAACGAGGTTGATCCCGCCTTCGCGCGCGACCTCGAGGCGGATGGGCATGACCAGCCCTCCGCCCTCCGTCAGCCGGATCCCGAGCTCGGCGGCCTTGCGGCCGCCCTTTTCGCGGATATCGGCGAGGTAGATGTCACGGAGATAGACGGCCGCCTTGACGGGAAAGTAGAGCGCGTTGAAGCGCAAGGTCCGTCCCGTCCGGGAATCGCCGTAGACGATCGTCGGCCTGTA
>JADGNU010000195.1 GCA_017883305.1 Candidatus Aminicenantota bacterium
TTTCAGGGCGGCCGGCGGCGCTTTCGGCCGGGCCGCAGGAGGCTTGAACGGAGGGGCCGGACGCGTATAATACCCCCATGGGCGGCTACGACACGCGGGTCGATTACAGGGGGGAGGCTTACATCGTCCAGACCCAGGACAAGGGGCTCGGCGCCCAGTATATCGAGTCCCTGATCTACAAGGCGGGGCGCCTGCTCACGTCGAAGCGGGCCTTCTACATCGCCTTCCTCGACCTGCCCGACGCCGGCGACCGGATCGAGCGGATGATGGAGGAGCAGCACAAGACGATCCTCGGCCAGATCGTCGAAGGCAGGTACGACTGAGTCCGAAACGACTCTTCCTCATCGACGGGAATTCCCTGCTCTACCGCTCGTACTACGCCATCCGCGGCCTCAGCAACTCCTCCGGCTTCCCCACCGGGGCCATCTTCGGCTTCGTCAGCGCCCTGCGCAAGCTCGCCGACACGGAGAAACCGGAGTACCTGGGGGTGGTCTTCGACGTCAAGGGGCCGACCGTCCGCCACGAAGAGTACGAGGCCTACAAGGCCCATCGCAAGCCGATGCCGGACGATCTCGCCGTCCAGATCCCGGTCCTCAAGGACGTCCTCCGGGCCCTGCGCATCCCCACGGCCGAGTTTCCGAAATACGAGGCCGACGACGCCATCGCCTCGCTGGCGGTGACGGCGGCCGCCAAGGGCCTCCACACGGTCGTCGTCACGACCGACAAGGACCTCCTCCAGATCGTCGACGCGTCAACGTCCGTCTGGAACCCGTCGAAGGAAAAGATGATCGAGGCGGGCGGCGTGAAAGACTTCTTCGGCGTCGAGGCGGGCGCGATCGTCGACGTCCTCGCCCTGTGGGGCGATCCGTCCGATAACGTCCCGGGCGTCCCCGGCATCGGCGAGAAGACGGCCAAATCGCTCATCGAGCAGTTCGGCTCGGTCGACAACCTGCTGGCCCACCTCGACCAGGTCAAGAACCCGCGCGTCCGGGAGAAGATCGAACAGAACCGGGAGCTGCTCGATCTCAGCCGCCGCCTGGTCACGGTTTGCCGCGATCTCCCGATCGACCTCGATCTTGACCGCTATGTCGTGCAGGAGCCCGACGAGAAGGAAACGATCCGTCTCTTCGGCGAGCTCGAATTCACCAAGCTCGTTTCGGATTTCCTGAAGCCGGCCCGGCCGGAGGGAAGGGATTTCCGGACGATCCTGGACGAGGGCGAGCTCCGGGCCCTGGCCGCCCGGATCGCCAAGGCCGGTGCGGTGACCCTGGACACCGAGACGACCTCGCCCATGCCGACCCGGGCCCGCCTCGTCGGCCTCTCGTTTTCGCTCGTTCCGGGCGAAGCCTATTACGTTCCCGTCGGGCACGATTATCTGGGCGCCCCCGCCCAGATCCCCAAGGCCCGGGCCTTGACCATCCTGAAGCCCGTCCTCGAGGACGCCAAGGTCCTCAAGACCGGCCAGAACATCAAATACGACATGATCGTCCTCGAGCGCGAAGGCATCCGCCTGGCCGGGATCTCGCGCGACACGATGGTCCTGTCGTACCTCCTCGAACCGAACTGGGGCAAGCACAGCCTCGACCGCATCGCCCTTCACTACCTCCGGGAGACCAAGACCCCCTATGAGGCGGTCGCCGGCAAGGGCAAGGGCGAGCAGACCATGGACAAGGTGACGGTCGAGCGGGCCGCCCCGTACGCCTGCCTGGACGCCGCCCTGGCCTTGGAGCTCGGAGAGCTGCTGTGGGACAAGGTCCGGACGAAAAAGCTCGATCGGCTCTACGAGGACATCGAACGGCCGCTCATCGGGCTCCTGGCCCGCATGGAGGTCGTCGGCGTCCGCGTCGATCCCGCGGTCCTCAAAGCCATGTCGAAGGAGCTCGAGGGCGAGCTCGGACGCTTGGAGAAGGAGATCCACGAGCAGGCCGGATGCGCCTTCAACATCAATTCGCCCCGCCAGCTGGCCGACATCCTCTTTCACAAGCTCGGCCTGCAGGCCGGCCGCCGCACCAAGGTCACAAAAGGCTTCTCGACCTCCATCGACATCCTCGAGGAGCTGGCGGCCGTCCATCCCCTGGCCCGCCATGTCCTCGACTACCGGCAGATGGCCAAGCTCAAGTCCACCTATGCCGACGCCCTGCCCCAGCTCATCAACCCGGAGACCGGCCGCATCCACACGTGCTACAACCAGACCGTGGCCTCGACCGGCCGGCTCTCCTCGAGCGAGCCCAATCTCCAGAACATCCCGGTCCGCGGGGCCTGGGGGGCCCGGTTCCGCCGGGCCTTCATCCCGGACAAGGGCTATGCCCTCCTGACCGCCGACTATTCCCAAGTCGAGCTCCGTATCTTGGCCCACCTCTCGGGTGATACGACGCTCGTCGAGACTTTTTTGGCCGACCGGGACGTCCATGAGGAGACCGCCCGGCTCGTCTTCGGCGAGTCGGCCGGCGACGAGGCCCGCCGCCGGGCCAAGATCATCAATTTCAGCATCATCTACGGCACTTCGGCCTTCTCCCTGGCCCGCGAGCTGGGGACGTCCACGGGCGAGGCCCAGAAGTTCATCGACCGCTATTTCGCAGAGCGCCCGAAGGTCCGGGAGTATCTCGACCGGGTCGTCGAGGAGGCCCGGGAGCGGGGCTACTCCGAGACGATCTTCGGCCGGCAGCGCCAGGTCCCCGAGCTCCGCGCGCCCGACCGGAACCTGCAACAGGCCGGCCGGCGCATCGCCCTCAACAACCCCATCCAGGGGTCCGCCGCCGACATCATCAAGCTGGCCATGCTCCGCGCCGTCAAATCGATCGAAGCGCGCAGGCTCCGGACGCGCATGATCCTCCAGGTGCACGACGAGCTCGTCTTCGAGGTCCCCGAGGGGGAGCGGGCGAAGGTCGAGCCGCTGGTGCGCGAGGCGATGGAGGGGGCCGCGGACCTCTCCGTGCCCCTGGTCGTCAAGCTGGGATTCGGCCCGAACTGGGCCGACGCAAAATAGCTCCGGTCCGCTTTACTCCTCTCCCGCGCCGTGCTATAAGCCGGCTGATGCCCAACGAAGATCCGCAGATGTTCCTCTACTTCTCGGAGTTCCTGGGCCGGCCGGTCTTGGCCTCCGACGGGACCTCCGTCGGCCGGGCCGTCGACCTCAAGGTCCGTCTGGGCGAGCTCTACCCGAAAGCCGGCACCCTCGTCGTCCGCCGAAGATCCGAAAGGGCGCCGCGGACCCTGGGCTGGGGCCAGGTGGAAACGCTCGGCGCGGGCGGCCTCGTCCTCCGGGCCGGCGCCGAGGGTCTGATGAACGGCCTCGAGGTCGGGCCGGACGAGATCCTCGTCCGCGAAGACCTGCTCGACAAGCAGGTCGTCGATACTCACGGGGCGCGCATCGAGCGGATCAACGACGTCCACCTCCTCTTCGTCCACGGCGACCTCCGGCTGGCCCACGTCGACTTCGGCCTGCGCGGCATCCTCCGCCGCCTGGGGTGGCTGCGGCCGATCGACGCCTTGTCGACCTGGCTGGTCGGCTCGCGGATCCCAGACCGGCTGGCCTCATGGAAATACGTCCAGCCCCTGGCCAGCGATCCGAAGCGGAACCTCAAGCTGAACGTGACCCTCCGGCGCCTACATGACATGCATCCCTCGGACATCGCCGACATCATCGAGGATCTCGACCGGGCCAACCGGTCCTCCGTCTTCCGGGCCCTGGACACGGAGACGGCCGCCGAGACCCTCCAGGAGGTCGATCCCCGACTGCAGCTCTCGCTCATCGAGACCTCCACGCCGGAGAAGGCCTCCGATATTCTCGAATCCATGGAGCCGGACGAGGCCAAGGAATTCCTGTCCGACCTGCCCGAAGAGAAGATGGAGCGCCTCATCGGCACGATGGAGAAGCCCTTCCGCGAGCATGTCGTGCGCCTGATGAAATACAAGGAAGGGACGGCGGGGGGCATCATGACCACCGATTTCCTCGCCCTCGGCCGCGACCAGACGATCGGCGACGCCGTCGAAGCCTTCCGGGCCTCCTTCCATCCCTTGGAGACGGTCGCCTACATCTACGTCACCGACGAGGCCCGGCGGCTGGCCGGCGTCGTCACCCTGCGCCACCTGCTGCTCTGCGGAAAGGAGGAACAGCTGGCGGCGCTCATGAATCCCCGCGTCCTCGCGGTCGAGACCGGGGATGGCATCGGCACGGTCGCCGATGTCTTCAACAAGTACAAGTTCCTGGCCGTTCCGGTCGTGGACGCCGCGGGCGCGATCCAAGGGATCATCACGCTCCAGGACATCGTCCAGGCGACGGCCGAGGAGCTCTGAGCGCGAGGCCGGCATGGCTGGAGACATCCTCAAGCGCCGCTGGAAGGGCCTCCTCGTCTTCCTGGCCGTCATGGGCCCGGGCATCATTACGTCCAATGTCGACAACGACGCCGGCGGGATCGCCACGTATTCGATGGCCGGCGCTCACTACGGCAACACGCTGCTCTGGACCCTTCTCCCGGTCATGGTCGTCCTGGTCATCGTCCAGGAGATGAGCGCGCGGATGGGCGTGGTCACCGGCAAGGGCCTGTCCGACCTCATCCGCGAGCGTTTCGGGGTCAGGATCACGGTCTATCTGCTCTTCGGGATCCTGCTGACGAACTTCGGCAACATCATCGCCGAGTTCGCCGGCGTGGCCTCCAGCCTGGAGATCTTCCACGTCTCCAAGTTCGTGTCCGTCCCGCTGAGCGCCGTCCTGGTCTGGCTCCTCGTCGTCAAGGGCACCTATCGGTCCGTCGAGAAGGTCTTTCTCTTCGCCTGCCTGTTCTATGTGACCTACATCGTCTCGGGCTTCCTGGCCAAGCCCGACTGGGCGGCCGTCGGGACGAGCCTCGTCCGGCCCCGCCTCGACTTCTCCCCCGGCGCCCTGGGCATGGTCATCGGGCTCGTCGGGACGACGATCGCCCCGTGGATGCAGTTCTACCTCCAGGCCTCGATCGTCGAAAAGAACATCGCCGTCCGCGACTACAAGCACTCGCGGCTGGACGTCATCATCGGGAGCGTCCTCGTGACCATCGTGGCCGGCTTCATCGTCCTGACGTGCGCGGCCACCCTCTTCAAGGCCGGCGTCCGTGTCGAGACGGCGGCCGACGCGGCCCTGGCCCTCGAGCCCCTGGCCGGACGCTACTGCGCGGCCCTGTTCGCGTTCGGCCTGCTCAACGCGTCGCTCTTCGCGGCCTCCATCCTGCCCCTGTCGACGGCCTTCATCATCTGCGAGGGCATGGGCTGGGAGAACGGCGTGAACCGGAGGTTCTCCGAGGCCCCTCAATTCTACGGCCTGTACACGCTGCTCGTCTTCGTCGGCGCGGGCATCATTCTGTTGCCGAAGATCCCCCTGTTCCGGGTCATGCTGATCTCCCAGGTCGTCAACGGCCTCGTCCTGCCGGTCGTCCTCGTCTTCATGCTGGTGCTCATCAACAACCCGAAGCTGATGGGAGCCTACAAGAACGGGAGGCTGTTCAATGCCGTGTCCTGGATCACGGTCGCCGTGCTGACGGCCCTGACGGCGGCCTATGCCT
>JADGNU010000196.1 GCA_017883305.1 Candidatus Aminicenantota bacterium
TGTTCCTGTCCGGCGTGTTCGTCAGGGTCGACGCGGCGTCGGGCAAGGCGCTGTCGATCACCCGAGAGGTCCTGGCGGAGGATGGCCACGAAGACTGAAGGACTGGTCGTCCGGGACCACATCTACACGGTCTCGCAGGTCACGGAGATCGTCAAGACCGCCCTCGAGGTCGCCTTCCCCCAGGTCTGGGTCGAGGGCGAGATCTCGGGCTACAAGAAAGCCGCCTCCGGCCACGTCTTTTTCAACCTCAAGGACGACAAGAGCGTCATCAAGGCCGTGATGTGGCAGTCGACGGCCCGCAAGATCCTGTTCGAGCTCAAGGACGGGCTCAAGGTCGTCTGCAAGGGCAAGATCAGCGTCTACGAGCCCCGCGGCGATTACCAGCTCTATGTCGACCTCGTCGAGCCCAAGGGCAAGGGCGCCCTGCAGCTGGCCTTCGAGCAGCTCAAGGCCAAGCTCAAGGCCGAGGGCCTATTCGAAGAGGCGCGCAAGCGCAAGCTGCCGCTCCGGCCCAAGACGATCGGCGTTGTCACGTCGCCGACCGGCGCGGCCATCCGCGACGTCCTCCGCGTCCTCGAGCGCCGCTATGCCAAGCTCCACGTCGTCATCTATCCCGCCCGGGTCCAGGGCGAGGGCGCGGCGGCCGAGATCGTCGAGGGGATCGACGCGCTCGGGGCCTGGCCGGGGATCGACGTCCTCATCGTCGGCCGCGGCGGCGGCTCGATCGAGGACCTCTGGGCCTTCAACGAAGAGCCTGTGGCCCGGGCCATCGCCCGCTCGCCCGTCCCGGTCATCTCGGCCGTCGGCCATGAGGTCGATTTCACCATCGCCGACTTCGTCGCCGACGTCCGGGCCTCGACGCCCTCGGCGGCCGCGGAGATGGTCATCGCGACGGAGGAGGCCTTCGCCGAGCGGATCGAAACACAGACGCGCCGGCTCGGCGAGACCCTCCGCTTCGGCATCCAGCACCTGCGGGGGGACGTCGACGAGCTCGCCCGCCACCGCATCTTCCAGAATTTCGAGGTCCGGCTGGCCAACCTGGCCCGCCGGGTGGACGACCTCGAGACGCGGGGACGGAACGTCCTCCGGGCCGAGCGCCAGGCCATCGCCGAGCACAAAGGCGCGGCGCTTCTTGCGGCCGAACGGCTGGCCAACATCCTGCGCCGGGCGGTGAGGGACCACCGGGGGACCTGGGAGCGGCTTTCGGCCTCCCTCAATGCCCTCAGCCCTCTCGACGTCCTCAAGAAGGGCTACACCCTCGTTTGGAAGGAAGGCGGCCTGCGCCTGGCCCGCCGGATCGAGGAGGTCGTCCCCGGCGAGACCGTCGAGGTGACGTTCTTCAAAGGCGAGTTCAGCGCCCGCGTCGAATCCGTCGACCGCAAGAAGCTCCTGGAATCCCGGTTCCTGAAGGAGGGGTCATGACCAACCTGACGTTCGAGAAGGCCCTGGCCGACCTCGAAGAGATCGTGGCCAAGCTCGAAAAGGGCGGCATTTCACTCAACGAATCGCTGGCGCTCTTCGAGAAAGGCGTCAAGATGTCCCGCTTCCTCCGCGGCGAGCTCGACAAAGCCGAGCGCAAAGTCGAGATCCTGCTCAAAGACGAGAAGGGCAAGCTCAAGGCCGAGGACTTCGAGGCCGAGACGGACGACGGGGAGGAGACGGGCGAGGACGGCGGCAAAGCCTGACTTTTCCGGAGAGACCATGGCCATGATCCTCGATGCCATCCACGAGCCGGCGGACATCCGCAAGCTCACGCCGGACGAGCTTTCGACCCTGGCCATGGAGATCCGGACCCGCATCCTGGAGACGGTCGCCAAGAACGGCGGCCACCTGGCCTCGAACCTGGGGGCCGTCGAGCTGACGCTGGCCCTGCACCTGGCCTTCGACTCGCCCCGCGACAAGATCGTCTGGGACGTCGGCCACCAGTGCTACACCCACAAGCTCCTGACCGGCCGGAAGGACCGCTTCGGCGGCCTGCGCCGCAAGGGCGGCATCCTCGGCTTCCCCTGCCGTGAGGAGAGCGAGCATGACAGCGCCAACACCGGCCACGCCTCCACGGCCTTGTCGACCGCCCTGGGCATGGCCGTCGCCCGGGACAAGGCCGGCCTGGACCACCACGTCGTCGCCGTCGTCGGGGACGGGTCCCTCACTGGCGGCCTCGCCCTCGAGGCGCTGAACCAGATCGGCCATCTCCGCAAGCGGCTGATCATCGTCCTCAACTTCAACGAGATGTCCATCTCGATCAACGTCGGGGCCTGGTCGAAGTATTTCTCCTATCTCGTTTCGGGCCATCGCTATATCGTCATCAAGGACCAGGCCAAGTCGCTCCTCAAGAAGGTGCCCCAGCTCGGCCGCCCGGTGATCAAGGCCGGGCATGCCCTCGAGGACTTGGCCAAGAAGATGCTCTTCCCGGGGCTCGTCTTCACGGAACTCGGCATCCGCTATATCGGCCCGGTCCACGGGCACAACATCCAGTCGCTCGTCGAGGCCTTCGAGACGGCCAAGACGTACGACGGCCCCGTCCTCATCCAGTGCGTGACCCAGAAAGGCAAGGGCTACCAGCCGGCGAAGATGCATCCCGAGAAATTCCACGGCGCCGGTCCGTTCCAGGTGGCGACGGGCGAGCCCCTGCAGCGCGAGTGGGGCCCGTCGTTCTCGAGCGTCTTCGGCGACTCGATGATCAAGATCGCCAAGAAGGACGAGAAGGTGCTGGCCATCACCGCGGCCATGGGCGAGGGCACCGGCCTCAGGGAATTCTCCGAGAAGCTCCCCGACCGTTTCTTCGACGTCGGCATCGCCGAGCAGCACGCCGTGACCTTCGCCTCGGGCCTGGCCCTGACGGGCTTCAAGCCCGTCGTGGCCATCTACTCGACCTTCCTCCAGCGGGCCTACGACCAGGTCTACCACGACGTTTGCCTGATGGACCTGCCCGTCCTCTTCGTCCTGGACCGAGCCGGCATCGTCCCCGACGACGGGCCGACGCACCAGGGCGTCAACGACATCGCCTACATGCGGCACATGCCCAACATGATCGTCATGGCCCCCAAGGACGAGAACGAGCTTCAGCACATGCTCTGGTCGGCCATCTCCTACGGCCACCCGTGCTCGGTGCGATTCCCCAAGGCCAAGGGGCTGGGCGTCCCGATGGACGAGTCGCTCCAGGTCCTGCCGCTCGGACGGAGCGAGCTCGTCAAGGAGGGGCAGGATCTCCTCTTCGCCGTCGGCAACATGGTCGCGCCGGCCCTCGAGGCGGCCTGCGAGCTCGAGAAGGCGGGCGTCTCGCTCGCCGTCGTCAACGCCCGTTTCGTCAAGCCGCTCGACCGGGACCTGATCCTCCGCTTCGCCGGGCCCGGGCGGACGGTCATCACCCTCGAAGAGGGCATTGTCGAGGGCGGCGCCGGCAGCGCCGTGCGCGAGTTCCTCGACCGGGAAGGCCGGTTCGACATCCGGTTCCTGTCGATCGGCGTGCCGATCGGCGCCTATCCGGTCGGCAAGTCGGACGAGATCAGGGCCATGGTCGGCCTCGACGTCCCGGGCATCGTCCGGAAGATCCGGGACTTTTATCAGATGCCCCTGCCGCCTGGCGCCGATGAAAGAACGCGCGGATAAGCTCCTCACCGGGCGGGGCCTCGCTCCGAGCCTTGAAAGGGCCCAAGCCCTGATCATGGCCGGGTCGGTGACGAGCGCCGGCCGTCCCGTCCGCAAACCGGGCGACTTGCTCGACGCAGAGGCGCCGATCGAGGTCGAGAAACCCCTTCCCTTCGTCGGCCGCGGCGGGCTCAAGCTCGAAGAGGCCCTCGATCGCTTCGGCATCGATGTCCGCGGCAAGGTCGCGCTCGACGTCGGCGCGTCGACGGGCGGCTTCGTCGATTGCCTGCTAAAGCGAGGCGCGTCAAGAGTTTACGCCGTCGACGTGGACACGAAGCAGCTCGATTGGAGCCTGACCAAGGACCCGAGGGTCGTGACGATCGAGAAGAACGCTCGGGAGCTCGCTTCGGCCGACATTCCGGAGGCGCCGGGGATCATCACCATGGACGTCTCGTTCATCTCCGTGCTCAAGATCCTGCCCGCGCTCAAAACGATCCCCGGGGACTGGACCCTCGTGTCGCTCATCAAACCGCAGTTCGAGGCTGGGCCCAGGGACGTCGGCAAGAAAGGCGTCGTCCGTGACCCGTCGATCCACGCCGAGGTCCTGGCGCGCGTCGTCGCCGGGGCCCGAGCGGCCGGCTTCGGCCTCAAGGGACTCATTCGTTGCTCGACGCACGGTCAGAAAGGCAATGTCGAGTTCTTTGCTTTGTGGGTCAAGGGGAACCCGAACCTCAACGCGGATTCCGTCGCAGCCTGGATCAAGGAGGCGGTCAGCCATGAATAAGGTGCGCAACGCCGGCATCGTCATCAAGCCCCATGCGCCGTCGGTCGAGGGCATCCTCAAGATCGTCGTCGAGTACTTCGAGGGCCGCGGCATCGCCTGCGTTCTCGAGGACGTCGCGGCACGGAAGCTCGGCCGCGCCGACGGGCTGGAGCGCGCGGCCATCGCGGCGGCGTCGGACCTCGTCGTCGTCCTAGGCGGCGACGGGACCCTCCTCAGCGTCGCCCATCATGCCGCACAGGCCGGCGTCCCGGTCATGGGCGTCAACCTGGGCCGTCTGGGCTTCCTGACCGAGATCCCCGTGAGCGAGGCCGTGCAGACCCTCGACAGATTCCTGGGCGGCGACGCCTCCCTCATCAGCTCGCGCTCGCTTCTCGAGGCCAGGACCGCGCGCGCCGCGTCGTTCTGCCTGAATGATATCGTCATCACCAAGGGGGCCGTGGCCCGGATGATCGAGCTGGCCATCTCCGTCGACGGCCAGGACGTGGCCACGCTCAAAGCCGACGGCCTCATCGTTTCGACGCCGACCGGCTCGACGGCCTATTCGCTCTCGGCCGGCGGGCCCATCCTTCACCCCCAGGTGCCGGCCATCCTCCTGACGCCCATCTGCCCGCACACCCTGTCCTTCCGCCCACTGGCCGTGCCTTCGGCCTCGACCGTCGGGGTCCGGCTCCTGACCGGTGGGGAGGAGGTCTATGTGACGTTCGACGGCCAGCGAGGCGGGGCCTTCGTCCGCAACGACGTCGTCGAGATCCGCAAGGCGCCGTTCGACCTCCAGCTCATCACGTCTCCCCGCCGCAGCTACTACGACCTGGTCAAGGAAAAGCTCGGCTGGGCCGAATAGGGATCTTGCACGGGACTGTCCCCGCAGGGGACTGCCCCTCTTGAGTTGGGGACATGTGCCTTTAGTACGTGTCCCCTAACCCTTCTTAAACGTCCTCTCCCTCAGCATGCTTCGGACCGGATCAGATGGTCCACCGGATCTCGGTCGAGAGATCCTCATTCCTCGGGGTGCCCATCATGGGAATCCTGGCTCTATAGGAGCCCGGAGGCACAGTTTTCCCATTGTTGCCGGTCAGGTCCCAAACGAACTCGCGAACTTGCGATTCGCCGGGCGCGACCTCCAGTCCCCAGCAGA
>JADGNU010000197.1 GCA_017883305.1 Candidatus Aminicenantota bacterium
GTTGACGAGGAGGTTGGGGAACTTCGAGGGCAGGACCTCGGGCATGGTCAGGCTCTCGTCGTAGTTCGGGATGAAGTTGACCGTCTCCTTGTCGATGTCGGCCATGAGCTCGTGGGCCAGCTTCTTCAGCCGGACCTCGGTGTAGCGCATCGCGGCGGGCGGGTCGCCGTCGATCGAACCGAAGTTCCCTTGTCCGTCGACGAGCAGGTAGCGCAGGCTGAAGTCCTGGGCCATGCGGACGAGGGTGTCGTAGGCGGCCTGGTCGCCGTGGGGATGGTACTTGCCGATGACATCGCCGACGATGCGGGCCGACTTCTTGTAGGGCTTGTTGTAGTAGGTGCCGCTCTCGTACATCGCATAGAGGACCCGGCGGTGGACCGGCTTGAGGCCGTCCTTGATATCGGGAATGGCCCGGCCGATGATGACACTCATCGCGTAGTCGAGATACGACCGGCGCATCTCCTCCTCGAGGCCGACGACCGGAAAGTGCTCTTTCGGCTGTTCGCTGTCCATGGGAACTCCTGCGCGGGACTGCTTCTTGGCGGCGTCGTCAGACATCAAGGTTCAAAGCCTCCAGAGCGTTCGTCTCGATGAACTTCTTGCGCTCATCGACCTCGTCGCCCATGAGGATGTTGAAAATGCGGTCGGCCTCGGCGGCGTCGACGACGGAGACCTTGAGGAGCGTGCGGCGCTCCGGGTCCATGGTCGTCTCCCAGAGCTGGGTCGGGGTCATCTCGCCCAAGCCCTTGTAGCGCTGGATGGCGATCCCCTTCTTGCCCCGCTCGAAAAGGTAATCGAGGAGCTTGTTCTCGTTCTCCAGGATCTCTTTCTCGGCGCCGTCGCCGTTGGTCAGGACGGCGTAGGGACCCTTCATGTCCTCGAGCTCCCGGGTGATGCGGTAGAGGTTCTTGTACTCGGCCGAGGTGACCAGGTCCATGCCGATTTTGCCGGCGGCGGCCATGCCGCTGATCTGGTAGCCGAACTCGATCTCGAAGACGCCGTACTCCTCGTCCCGGCCGATCTTCGTCGTGAAGCCCTTTTCGGCGACGAGCTTGGCCACCTTCTCGACGTTCTTCTTGACGCTCAGGAACTCCTGGCTATCGACACCGTTATGGATCAGGAGATCGATGAGGAAGAGCGGGTAGTTCTTGCGCTCGAAGAACTGGGCGTAGCTCTTTTTGGCCATGAGATTGCGGAAGAACTTGCGGAACTTGTCGCCCTCGAGGATCTCCTTACGGTTGCCGGCCCGGACCTTGAACTCCTCGGAGATCTTGCGGACCATGAACTTCTCGTACTCGCGCTCATCCTTGATATATTGGACGTCCCGGCCCCGGGTGACCTTATAGAGGGGCGCCTGGGCGATGTAGAGGTGGCCCCGCTCGATGAGCTGGGCCATCTGGCGGTAGAAGAAGGTCATGAGCAGGGTGCGGATGTGGGATCCGTCGACGTCGGCGTCGGTCATCATGATGACTTTGTGATAGCGGAGCTTGGCCATCCGCTCCTCGCTTTCCTCGAAGCCGATGCCCAAGGCGGCGAACATGACCCCGATCTCTTCGTTCTTGATGATCTTGTCGAACCGGGCCTTCTCGACGTTGAGGATCTTGCCCCTGAGGGGCAGGATGGCCTGGAAGCGGCGGTCGCGGCCCTGCTTGGCCGAGCCGCCGGCCGAATCGCCCTCGACGATGAAGATTTCGGACGTCGCCGGGTCCCGGTCCTGGCAGTCGGCCAGCTTGCCGGGGAGAGAGGTCGACTCGAGGACGCCCTTGCGGCGGGCCAGCTCGCGGGCCTTGCGGGCCGCCTCGCGGGCCCGGGCCGCATCGATGATCTTCATCACGACCTTTTTGGCGACCGCCGGGTTCTCCTCGAGATAGGCCGAGAGCTGTTCGTTGACGATGGACTCGACGATGCCCTTGACCTCGGAGTTGCCGAGCTTGGTCTTGGTCTGGCCCTCGAACTGGGGGTCGTGGAGCTTGATCGAGAGAACGGCCGTCAGGCCCTCGCGGCAGTCGTCGCCGGTGATGTTCTCGCTGAGGTCCTTGAGGAGGTTGTGGGCGCTGGCGTAGGTGTTGAGGGAGCGGGTCAGCGCGGCCTTGAAGCCGATGAGGTGGGTGCCGCCCTCGGTCGTGTTGATGTTGTTGACGAAGGACAGGATCGTCTCGGCATAGGACATGTTGTATTGGATGGCCAGGTCGACGCCGACGCCCTCCCGCTCGCCCTCGAACATGACCGGCTTGGGGTTGATGGGCTGCTTGTTCTGGTTGAGGTACTCGACGAACTCGCGGATGCCGCCTTTGTATTGGAAATCGTGGGACTTGTTGGTCCGCTCGTCGACGATGGTGATCCTGAGCCCTTTGTTCAGGAATGAGAGCTCGCGCAGGCGTTGGGCCAGGATGTCGAAATTGTATTCCGTGACCTCGTCGAAGATCTCCTCGTCGGGCCAGAAGGTGATCTTGGTCCCCGTCTTCTTGGTCTTGCCGATCTGCTTGAGCTTCGAGACGGGATTGCCGCGCTCGTAGCTCTGGGTGAAGATGCCGCCCTCGCGCTTGATCTCGAGGTCGAGCCGTTTCGAGAGGGCGTTGACGACCGAGACGCCGACGCCGTGGAGGCCGCCGGAGACCTTGTAACTCTTCTGATCGAACTTGCCGCCGGCATGGAGGATGGTCATGACGACTTCGGCCGCCGACTTGTTCTCCTTCTTGTGCAGGCCGACGGGGATGCCGCGGCCGTTGTCGATGACGGTGATGGAATTGTCGACGTGGACAAAGACGTTGATCTCGGTGCAAAAGCCGGCCAGGGCCTCGTCGACGCTGTTGTCGACGACCTCGTAAACGAGGTGGTGGAGGCCCTCCGTCCCGGTGCTGCCGATGTACATGGCCGGGCGCTTGCGGACGGCCTCGAGGCCCTTCAGGACCTTGATGCTTTCAGCGGTATACTTTTCTTGTGTCATGTCCGTTCACTTATAAAAAAATGCCGGTTCCCGGCGCGGGCACGTCACGGGATCCGGTGGCCATTTTTCAAGATCATATTGTACCAAAAACGGGGCCTCTCAAGCAAGAAATATCTTGGTTTTTTATGAAATTTAATTCATTTTATATCAATGTGTTTGGTCACAAATCGGGTCCGTGCCGGGCCCGGGCCTCGGGGCCATAGAAAGAGACGCCCGAGGGGACCTTTTTTTCTCACAGTTAGGAGGGGGTGAGGAAGGGGTTGCGAAGACCTGGACCGCTCTTTTTTGATATAATTTGAGCATGCCCGCCAATCTCCCGCCCGAGTATCACAAGATCGAGGCCGAGCTGCGCACGGCCCGGACGCCCGAAGAGAAGATCGACATCTACGAGCGGCTCATCGCCGTCATCCCCCACCACAAGGGCACGGACAAGCTCATCGCCATGTACCGGCAGAAGATCGCCAAGGCCCGCGAGGAGGGCGAGCGTCATCAGGCCACGGCCAGGCACGCCCCGATCTACAAGGTCGAGCGATCGGGGTCGGGGCAGGTCGTCCTCGTCGGGCCGCCCAACGCCGGAAAATCGAGCTTGGTCAAAGCCCTCACCGGCGCCGACCTGGAGATCGCGGACTATCCCTTCACCACCCGCTTCCCCGCCCCGTATATGATGCCGTTCGAGAATATCAAGGTCCAGCTCGTCGACACCCCTCCCGTTTCGGGAGAGCTCATGGAGACCTGGTTCCCGGAGGTAGTCAAGATGGCCGATGCCGTCCTGCTTGTGGCCGACCTCACCGACCCCGACGCGGCGTCCATCGTCGAGGGCATCGTGGGACGGCTCAAGGACCGCAAGGTCGAGCTCGTCCGGGCGGACACGGACGTCCCGCCGCCCTACTTCCCTTTCCGCAAGCGGAGCGTCCTCGCCGCCAACAAGATCGAGCTCGAGGGGTCGCCGCGGGCCTTCCAGGAGCTCGGGCTGCTGCTTGACGGGCCGTTCGAGCGGCTGGCCGTTTCGGCCGCGGACGGCCAAGGCCTCGAGACGCTGCGGCGGGCCGTTTTCGGCCTGCTCCATGTCGTCCGCGTCTACAGCAAGATCCCGGGCCAGAAGGCCGGCAAGGACTCCCCATTCACACTCCGGGTCGGAAGCACGGTGATGGATATGGCCAAGGCCGTCCACAAGGACTTTTCCGAGAAGCTCCAGTACGCTCGGGTCTGGAACGCCTCCGGCCTCGACGGCCTGCGGGTCAACCGCGACTACGTGCTCGCCGACGAAGACATCGTCGAGCTTCACATCTAATCATTGCGGAAGTCGAGCACCGGCTCGTCGCTCATGTCCATGATGGTCATGAACAGGAGCTGGGCGATGTCCTCCATGATCTCCGGCGTGACGAGCTCGAGCGAATCCCGGGTGTTGTGATAGGTCGGGTAGGGCGGCTGCGGACCCCCGTAGGATCCGAAGGTCAGGGACGGCACGCCCTTCCAGAAAAACCAGGCCGAGTCCTGCCGCGGCCGGGCCGGGTAGGACGCCTGCCCCGTGGTCAGCCCCCTGTGGATGAAGCCCGCGTTGGCCTTCTCAACAAACTTCCAGAACTTGGGAAATGTCGTGCCGCCCGAGGCGGAGATCTTGTCGCCTTCCCCCGGGCCCTCCATGTTGATGAACACGGCCGTCTTGTCGAGCGGGTAGATGGGGTGCTCGGTGTAATAGTGCGACCCCTGCGTGCCCTGGTCCTCGCTCTGCTCTTCGCTGCCGAAAAAGACGAAGACGACCGTCCGCTTCGGCTTGACGGCGCACTTGGCCATGGACTCGGCGACGCCCAGCGTGACCGCGACCGCCGTGGCGTTGTCATTCGCGCCGGGCAGGAGCTTCCACAGCCGTCCGAGATGGTCGAGGTGGCCGCCGATGATGATGTCCTCGTCCTTGAGCGCGGGATCGGTCCCGGGGATCTTGCCGATGAGGTTGATGCCCACGCCGTCGGGGTGATGCTCGCTCTGGTTGCTGATGGTCATCGTCTTGCCCGTGGCGAAAGACTGGGGCTTGAGCTCCTTGCGGATCCGGCCGACGATCTCCTCGTGGCTTCGTCCGGTCCCGGCGAAGACGTCCGCGGTGACGGCCGCGCCGACGTGGTGATAGACAAATCCTTCGACGTAGGCGTTGTTGGGATTGCCGATGGGCCCGTAATTGTAGATCATGCCCTTGGCCCCGTGCGTCGCGGCGTTCTTGAGCTTGTACTGATGGAAGGAGTAGGGCCGCCATTTCTTGAAGAGCTCCAAGGTCTTCTCGCCCGGGCTGACCGGCACCTCGGACTCCATGAGCACGATCTTGCCCTTGACGTCGACGCCCGCGTAATCATCATAGCCGAGCTCGGGCGCGGTGACGCCGTAGCCGACATAGACGACCTCGGCCGTGACCGCGCCCGTGCCGGTCGTGCCGCCGGGCATGAACTCGTCCTCGTATTGGTAGGATTTCTTGATGATGCCGCCCTTCCCCGCCGGGAGGCTCATCTCGCAGACGCCGCCGGGAGAAACGGTCGTGTAGGGATTCGGGAACAGCTGCCGGTAGGTC
>JADGNU010000198.1 GCA_017883305.1 Candidatus Aminicenantota bacterium
GCCCGCCTGGGCGACGCTCGCAAGATCGTCGCCGAGATCGAAGGGCCGTTCGATTTCATCTTCATCGACGCCGACAAGAACTGGACCCTGGACTACTTCCATATCCTCCTGCCCAAGCTGGCGGTCGGCGGCTGCTTCGCCGTCCACAACGTCACCAGCCTCGGCTACATGAAAGGCATCCGGGACTTCCTGGAGACCGTCCGCGGCCTCGATTATATGGACACGACGATCGAGACGGCCGCAAGCGGCGGCATCTCCCTGAGCTTCAAGAAAAAGAACCCGGCTTGACCCCGGACCGCTTCCCCCTTAAGATTCCCTGAAAGCCTCCGCGCAAAGGAGTCGTCCATGACGAACACGAAAGCTCTCTGTGTGGCACTGGCCCTCGCCGTCTCGTTCGGTCTGGTCTTCGCGCCCCCGGTCGTCTTCTCCGGCGATATCGCGGCCGGACAGGTCTTCGAGGGGCTCAAGCTCTCGAGCAAAGTCCTCGGCCGGGACGTCGCCTATGCGATCTACCTCCCGCCTGACTATGCGGCATCGACCCGACGCTACCCCGTCGTCTACCTTCTCCACGGCTATACCGACGACGAGTCGGGCTGGATCCAGTTCGGTGAGGTCAGCATAGCGGCCGACCGGGCCATCGCCGAACGCGAGATCCCTCCGATGATCATCGTCATGCCCGATGGCGGCGTCACCTTCTATATCAACGACGCCGCGGGTAAAGTCCGCTATGAAGACATGTTCGTCCAGGAGCTCATCCCGTACATCGACGCCACGTACCGCACCCGGGCCTCCCGGGAATTCCGGGGGATCGCGGGGCTATCCATGGGCGGCTGGGGCGCGCTCGTCCAATCGCTGCGGCACCCGGAGCTGTTCGCGGCCGGGGCCGCTTTCAGCGCGGCGGTCTGGCCGGACGACGAGATCCTGGGCATGAAGCAGGAAAATTGGGACAAGCTTCTCGGCCCGCTTTTCGGGGCGGCCGGGCTCGCGGGCAAGGCCCGCCTGACGCCTCACTTCCGCGAGGTCAGCCCTCTTGATCTGGTCAAGTCCCTGCCCGAGGACTCGCTGAAGAAGGTGCGCTACTACATCGATTGCGGCGACGACGATTTCCTCATCAAGGGGAACTGCGCCCTTCACCTGCTCCTGATCGACCGCAAGATCCCTCACGAGTTCCGGGTCCGCGACGGCGGCCACACCTGGACCTACTGGCGGACCGGGATCGTCGATGGCCTGAAGTTCATCGGCCAGAGCTTCAACCGATGAGCGCCGCCTTCCGCGACAGGCTCCTCCGGGGTGACCGGCTCGTCGGGACGCTCCTTAGCCTGCCCTCGCCGGAGCTGGCCGAGATCGCCTCGGCCGCCGGATTCGACTGGCTGTTCCTCGACATGGAGCACGGGGCCCTCGACCCGGGGGACGTCCTGCGCCTGGTCCAAGCGGCGCGGGAACCTTGTGCCTGCCTCGTCCGCATTCCCGAAAACCGCGAGATGTGGGTCAAGAAGGCCCTGGACACCGGCGCTTCGGGCATCATCGTTCCCCATGTCAACGACGCCGCGGAAGCCGCTCTGGCCGTCCGCTGGTCCAAGTATCCTCCGGAGGGCGGACGCAGCGTGGGCTTCAGCCGGGCCAACGTCTATGGGGCCCGCTTCGAGGAGCACGTCGAGACGGCCAACAAGGAAACCGTCGTCGTCGCCCAGGTCGAGCACATCGACGGCGTCCGGGCCATTGAGGCCATCATCGACGTCCCCGGCGTCGACGCTGTCTTCATCGGCCCTTATGACCTTTCGGCCAGCATGGGCAAGCCCGGCCGGATCCAGGACCCTGACGTCCGGGAGGCCATCCGGTCCGTCGCATCCGCTTGCGCCGCCAAGAAGGTCCCGGTCGGGATCTTCACCGCGGGCATCCCCGCCTCCGCCGAGGCCCTCCGGGAGGGCTACACGCTTGTTTGCTCAGGCATCGACGTCGGCCTCTACTCCGAGTCGGCCGCCGCGATCCTCAGAGGGCTTAAGCCAAGAAACCCTTGACAGACCCTGAGGTTATATACTAGATTTTGTGTGGATTACCGTGAGTTGCTACAACTCTTGGGGCCGCACGCTCGTTTCCTATAGCTTGATCTGTCCCCCGGCGACGCCGCCCCTCGACCGACTAAATACGTTTATCCGACTTAGGGAGGCCGGACCTTAGATGGCCCGTGAGCAGACGGAAAAGACCAGGGCGGGGGCCCCACCCGTCGTCCTCGTCGTCGACGACGACCTCGCCTATCTCGAGAAGCTTCAGCGGGCCCTGCGGGACATCTACCTCGTCTACACGACGACCAGCGGTGTCGAGGCCATCCATCTGATCAAATCCCTCCCGGAGGTCAACGTCCTCGTCGTCAACGAGGACCTGCCCCGGATGAAGGGCACGGAGCTGCTGCGGTTCCTCAATGAGATCTTCAAGAACTCCGACGCCATCATCAAGATCCTGCTGACGGAAAGCGCCTCGAATGGCGCGACGATCGATCTCGCGAGCTACGGCCGCATCGACTGCTGCCTGGCCAAGCCGAGCGACCCGGCGGCCATCCGCCGCAAGATCAGCTTCCTCATCGCCCAGCGCTCGCGCGAGAAACGGTCGTCCATGCGCGTGACCCTCGACGGCTTCAAGGACATCCGCATCGAAACCGGCCTTCTCGGGGAGGCCAAGCTCGTCAACCTCAGTGAGAACGGCATGTTCCTCAAGACCCTCTCGTCCTCGCCCGAGGGTTCGGCCGTGCCGTTGGACATCTCGCTCCCGGACGGCCAGCGCTACACCGTGAACGGCCGCGTCGTCCGTCAGGACGCCGACCAGGGGGGTGTCGCCGTCGAGTTCCTGTCGCTCGACGACACGAGCCGCCTCTCGCTCCTCCAGTTCATGTCGGATTACGTCGCCATCCGCGACCTCGACGAGCTCAAGCTCCGCTACCCGTTCCTCCGGACCGACGAGATGGTCCTGTTCACCGACTCGGTCAAGATCGAGTCCCTGATGCGCGAAGCCTTGGCCCGCAAGGTCGAGGTCGCGGCCGTCCCGGCCAGGTCCGGCAATCCCGAGATCCTGTCGTTCGCGGAGGTGCGGCCGCCTTCGGTCTGCCTGCTCAACGGCGAGAAGCTCGACGTCAAGTTCAAGACCTCGGACCTTCTTTTCGTCTCCTTCCATATCGGCTACGCGACCTACAACTTCGAGACCATGATCTCGCGGATCGCCCCCGACGGCCGGACCCTGGTCTGTCTCTACCCGCGGGTCATGTTCTATTCGGAGAAGCGGGCCGAACGTCGGATCACGCCGGCCGGCGACCTCCGGGTCGAGATCCCGCTGCCGCCCCCGTTCGACCGCAAGGTCCGGGGCCGCATCACCGACATCAGCCCGAACGGCATGAGCTTTGTGGCCAACGGGGAGACCCCGGCCCTGCTCCGGGGCACACCGATCGAATCCATGGCCATTCTCGACGGCGACAAGGTCCTCTGGCAGGAGACGGGCGAGGTCCGCCACGTGGTCCGCGCGGCGCGGGACGAGGGCATCGGCTTGAAGTACGGCATCCAGTTCGGCATCAGCCGCATGAGCATCCAATCGGTCCACGCCCCCGACCCGGACTTCGCCCGCCGCGGGGAGGAGGCGCACGAGAAGACCGGTCTCAGAGGCTCCCCTCACGTGTCCGCCGATTTCGTCCGGTCCCTTCTCATGTCTCCCCACGTGATCAGGCTCGAAAACCGCCGCGGCGAGGAGATCGTCGGCCTGCTGAATACGGCGCTTCCGCTGGACGGCACTCCCATTCCCGTCGTCATCGTCCCCCCCGCCTTCGGCAAGACCAAAGAGACCCTCTTCGGCCTGGCCCTGACCCTGTGCGAGAATTTCCGCCTCCTGGGCAAGCCGTTGGCCGTGATCCGGTACGACGGGATCCGCAAAAAGGGCGAAAGCCACAACGATCCCGAGGCCAATGATCCCCCCTACGAAATGCTCAACACGAATTTCAGCCAGGGCGCCGACGATATCACCACGGTCCTCGATTGGCTCCACTCCAATCCGACGGTCCGGGCGTCGTCCGTCATCCTCCTGACGTTTTCGTTCTCGGCGCTCGAGGCGAGGATCGTCCTGCGAGACGACGTGCAGAGGCGCCGGGTCGATTATTGGATCGCCTGCATGGGCACCCCGGAATTCCGCGACCTCATGGTCCGGATCAATTGCGGGCTCGACTTCCTCGAGCAGTATCAGCTGGGGATCAAGCTCGGCGTCATGCCGGTCCTGGGCAATCTGGTCAACGTGGATTCGTACGTCGCGGACGGGGTCCTCAACTCGGTGGCCACGCTGGAGCAGGCCCGGGAGGACATGCGCCACCTCGACCTGCCGATCACCTGGATCTACGGCCAGTTCGACAGCTGGGTCAAGTCCGAGTTCATCCGGGACATCATGAGCGTTCAAGTCGACGCGCCGCGCGAGGTCATCTCGGTTCCCATCGGGCATACCGCCCGGACGTCGAAGGAGGGCCTGCGCCTGTTTGGCACGATCACCTCCCTGATCTTCCGTTTCATTCACAAACAGCTCATCCAGCCGGTGATGCCCGGCCGGAAGGACATGGAGGTCATGCGGCGGGCCGAGAAAGACCGGCTGCCGCCCCGGAACCTCAGGAACCGCGTCCATTACTGGCAGCGCTACCTCATCGGCGGCGACAATCTCATCGGCTTCGACGTCATGGCCATGTCCGACGACTACCAGCAGCTGATGCGCGATCAGCTCACCGCCCTGGAACTGGTGCCGGGGGACAGGGTCCTCGATCTCGGCGGAGGGACGGGGAACTTCGTCGAGCATCTCATGGTCTCGGGGAGCGAGCTCCCGTCGCAGATCACGATCGCCGATCTCATTCCCGAAGCGATGCAGAAGGCCTCCCGGAAGCTGGTCTCCCGATTCCCGGTCCTCCGGGATCCCGGCCGGTTCGATTTCGTCGCCCTCGACCTCGAAATGAGCCGCTTTCTAGCCGTCCGCCGCTTCCTCAACGGCGAGGTGGGCAGCTTCGAGGAGATGGCCGAGAAGGTCGAGAACCTGACGCTGGAGAGCGCCATCAAGATCCAGGAGGATTATTCCCCCCGTCTCCATCGGATCCTCCGCGGCGAGCGGATCACGCCGGCCCACGACGATTGGCTCAAGACCCGCTTCGATCTCCACGAGTACCGGATCATCACGGATTTCAATCATGCCGCCAGGTACGTCCGCGGGCTCTCGGGGGTCAAGCCGGATTTGCGGCGGCTCGTCATGCCGGGGGCCCTCGACGGCACCATTCACCTGCCGGTCAAGGCGGGCTGGTACAACAAGATCCTGATGAGCCTCGTCTTGTCCTACATCTTCAACCCGGCCGAAACGTTGCGGGAGGCCCACCGGATCATCATGCCGGGCGGCCTGCTCGTCCTGTCGAGCATGCGGCCCGATATGGACGCCTCCGGGCCGTT
>JADGNU010000199.1 GCA_017883305.1 Candidatus Aminicenantota bacterium
TCTTCGCGTTGCGTCGAATTAAACCACATGCTCCACCGCTTGTGCGGGCCCCCGTCAATTCCTTTGAGTTTCAGCCTTGCGACCGTACTCCCCAGGCGGGACACTTAACGCGTTAGCTACGACACTCCCGCTTGAACGCGGGAACATCTAGTGTCCATCGTTTACGGCTAGGACTACCGGGGTATCTAATCCCGTTTGCTCCCCTAGCTTTCGAGTCTCAGCGTCAGGACTAGTTTAGAGAACCGCCTTCGCCTCTGGTGTTCCTCCCGATATCTACGCATTTCACCGCTCCACCGGGAATTCCGCTCTCCTCAACCAGCCTCAAGCCGATCAGTATCAAAGACCATTCCGAAGTTAAGCCTCGGGATTTCATCTTTGACTTAACCGGCCGCCTGCACTCCCTTTACGCCCAGTAATTCCGAGCAACGCTTGCCCCCTACGTATTACCGCGGCTGCTGGCACGTAGTTAGCCGGGGCTTCCTCTGAGGTTACCGTCAAGCCCTTGCGGGCATTCTTCACCTCTGACAGGAGTTTACAACCCGAAGGCCGTCTTCCTCCACGCGGCGTCGCTGCGTCAGGCTTTCGCCCATTGCGCAAAATTCCTCACTGCTGCCTCCCGTAGGAGTCTGGACCGTGTCTCAGTTCCAGTGTGGCCGATCACCCTCTCAGGCCGGCTACCCATCATCGCCTTGGTAGGCCATTACCCTACCAACTAGCTAATAGGACGCAGGCTCATCCCCAAGCGCCTTACGGCTTTGGCCCCGAAGACTGAAGTCCCGGGGCTTCATGCGGTATTAGACCCGCTTTCGCAAGCTTATTCCTCACTCGGGGGAAGATTACCCACGTGTTACTCACCCGTTCGCCACTGCCCTCAAGTATTGCTACCCGAGGGCCGTTTGACTTGCATGTGTTAAGCACGCCGCCAGCGTTCGCTCTGAGCCAGGATCAAACTCTTCAATTATAAGAACTCTTGCGAGTTCCTATCGAAGTTTGATTATGGCAAAAAAGATCAACAACTGGTCGCTCCGCTTTTTGTTTCAAAGAACCAAATTCTCTCTAACCCGAGAGAGAAACCTCGGTATCTATCCAACTCTGACGATTATTTCAACCAGTGACGGTTGTCAGAATGATAGCCTCAAAGGCCCTATTATGATAGGGGTTCCCCTGAGGCTTGTCAAGGGTCCGTGTAAAATTTATTCCAGGGTCGCGGCCGTCGCCGCCGGTTGACCCCAACTCCCATATTTTTCAGGTGATTAACGCCAGGGGTTGACGCCGCCGGAGGACCGGGCCGCACTCCCGTCGAGGAATTCTTTTCGGGGCTGATGGCACGCCGCCCGCTTGAAGAGGGCACGGGGAACGAGCGATGAAGAGCGGCGCAGGACGTCCGGGAATGAGCCTCATCGAGGTCCTCGTGGCCATGGCGCTGACTCTCGTCCTCGTCATCGGAGCGGCCGAGATGCAGACCCTGGCCCTGCGGGCCAAGCGGCGGGGGGACGTCATCGCGGCGCTCACCCACGCCATGGGCGATCGATTTGAATCCCTCAAATCGCGGCCGTTCGGCGACCCGGCGCTTCTCGCGGGCGAATATACCGAAACCGTCCGGGTCGAGCCGGGCCGGTGTCTGATCACGGAAACATGGGAGATCGCCGACGATAGCGACGGCATGAAGCGGATCGTTTTAAGGGCGCGGCAGGCGGGATGGGCGGGGCCGGAAACCGTCGCGATCCTCTATATCTCGCGGGACCTGGGATTCTCGCCATGAAGAAGGGCGGATTCACGCTCATCGAATGCCTGGTCGGCCTGGCTTTGTCCCTGTTCGTCATCTCGACGGGGCTCGAGTTCTTCATCCGGGCCGAAAAGGCCTTTCTGCGGCTCAAGGAGAGGGAGGAAGCGGGCCAGGCGGCGCTCGCGGCGCTCGACCGGGTGCGGATCGACCTCCTTCACGCCGGCCGCGGCCTCTCGCTCGAGATCGGGCTCGGGCTCGTCGAAGCGGCCGAAGCGACCGCCGCCGAGCTCCGGACGATGTCGCTTGAAAAAACGCTGACGCTCGCCGCCGATGCCCAAGCGGGGGAAACGCGGCTGCCGCTCGAGTCGACGGCGGACATCACCGCGGGTCAGCAGCTCGCCCTGCGGGAGGGCGCCTCGGGAGAGGTCCGGACGGTCGTCCGGGTCGACACTGTGGCTGTCATCATCGACGCGCCGCTCGAGCGAGGCTACGCGCGGGAGGCCGCGTTTCTCTCGCTCATCGAACGCGTGACCTATTTCCTGGACGGAAATGCCCACATTCTCCGAAGGCGCGTCAACACGAGCCCGGCCCAGCCGCTGCTCGAGGGCGCGGCCGGGGCGGTCTGGAGCCTCGACGCCGCAACTCCCCTCGTCCGCGTCCGGCTCGAACTCGATACCAAAGGAGCTCATCCTCATGAAGCGACAGTTTTTCTCAAGAACGCTGCCCTGGCCCGCTAGGGACAGGGGTTCCGTCACCGTGACCGTCCTCGTCCTCATGGTCGTTTTTGCCGGGCTCGGGCTGGCCATGGTCCACGCCTCCGGGATCCACCTGAAGATCAACGGCTTTCGCAGGTTCTCGACCCTGCTCGATTGCGCCTCGGAGAACGGGCTCAAGAGGGGCCTGCGCGATCTTTCGTCCTGGCTCGAAGCCGATTGTCTTCTGGCGCCCGTCCCGGAGGAGCGCGTCGAGGCCGTCCGGACCGCCCCCCGGCAGGAGTTCCCTCGTCTCCTCGACGCGGCTGTCGGGTCCGCGTTTCCCCGGGTCCTCGAGGAGACCTTCGACGGCATGACGTGGCGGAGCCGGGCCGAGTGCGGCTTCGGCGGCCTCACGGACATGAGCGGCTATCTCCGGATCTCGGCGTTCCTCCGGATCGAGTCCTCGGGCGGACTCCTCGAGGTCAGGCCCCGGCGGCTCTCATCGCTCGAGGGGTCCCTCGGCTTTCTGGCCGGCCGCCTGCCCCTGGCGGCCATCCCTCTCTATATAAAAGGAGAGATGAACGACGGCGAGAGGGCCGCCTATTGCGGCGAGAATGGCATCAGCCTGCCGCGGAAGCCCGGCCAGGCTGTCGGCGCAAGTCTGGTTACGGCCCCGGACGGCATCCTCCCCGAAGACGCCGGCGGGTTGGCCGCCAAGGCCCTGAATATCGGGATATTCCGGCCCGGGGACCTCTCCCCCGCCCGGCTGCGGGAAGCGCTCGGACTCGAGATCTCGGCCGATCCCGTCCCCGAGGGGGTCTATCTCATCCATAACGATCTCGGTCTCGGCGGCGTCTTTGTCCAAGGCGATCTCGACGAGATCGTCCTCGCGATCCGCGGCGACGCCCAGATCGCCGTCTTCCGCGCCCAAGATGCTGAATGGCGGCTCGAATGGAGCCCGGCCCGGAGCCGGACGGAATTCCTAGGACCGGAGGGAGCGGTCTCTTACGACCTGGTGCCTTTGCCGATCCTGTTCGTCAACGGCGCTATCGGAGCGCTTGGCGGAGGGGCCATCGGCCTGGACGGCCGGGTGGAGATGTCGTTCGACGGCGAAACGCCGGCCGTCCTCGACGGCGTCGACCTGACCATCGTCTCCGCGGACAGGGTGACGATCGCCTCCCACCTCATCCTCGAGGGCGTCCGCTGGCAGGACGGGGTCCCCTACTCCAAGAACTCCGAAGCCCAGCTCGTGATCTACGCAGCGGGACGGGACGTCTTGTCCGGCGAAGCGACCGCGGGAGGGATCGCGATCGCCGCGACGGCGCCAGACGACTTGAAGGTCCAGGCGTCGTTGACCGCCGCCTCGGGAGGATTCAGGATAGACGGGACGGGCAAGTCCGTCGAGCTGCTCGGCGCCCTGCAGGCCGACGCCTACGCCGGGAACGGCAATCGTCTCGCCCTCTACCGTGACGACAGGGCCGCGGCCGGAGAGTTCCCCGCGAACGCGCCGCTCACGGCCGACCCCCAGCTGGCCGTCTACTCCCTGAAGGTCCTGACCTGGAAGGAATACTGATTGGACGCACGTCCGGCAGGCTTCACGTTGGTCGAGGCCGTCCTGGCGCTCGCCCTCGCCGGTCTGTTCGCACTCGGGGGCACGTACACGGTGGGTCGGCTGGGGCCAAAACTGGACCTGCAATCGGGGATCTGGGAGGTGACTTCCGGCCTGAACCAGGCACGTTTCCGGGCCATCCTGTCGGGCGTCTCCGTCCGCGTCCGCTTTACCCCGCCGGGCTTCGTCTCCGAAAGCTACGACGAGACTTCGAGCAGCTGGCGTTTGTCACGGGCGGTCTCCCTCTCCGGGGTGCTCGTGCGGGCCAACAACGCGCCGGTTTTCCATCCGCAGGGGACAGTCTCCGACCTGGCGACGATCTCGGTCTCGAATGCGCGGGGAAGCTACAGGATCACGGTGGCGATAACGGGCAGGATCCGGACGGTCAGGACCGGCCGAAGCCGGTCTGGGCCGGCTGGGCCTTCGGCAACGCGGACGAGCAGCGCGCGTCGTGGAGGTTCTTCATCAGGCTCAGGACCGTCACCATGCTGGTATGCTGGAATTCGACGCCCATCTCGAAGACGTTCGCGGCATCGTCCCACCGGCGCCACCTGACGACGCCCTCGACCCGGAGCGCCTCGCTGGTGCGGACGAGCTCGATCTGGAGGCGGAGAAGAGTCCCGACCTCGAAAGACTCCACCGTCTGGAGCCTGGCGCCGCCTATCGAGAGGTCATAGGTGAAGGCGTCGATCGGGGGCCGGCCCTCGGAGTTCCGCGGATCGGTCAGGGGCGTGATCTTCGTCTTGTTCCATTGCTTGAAGCGGCGGTCTTTGCGTGGGGTCATGTCGTTTCCCATTCTCTCAGTGGGCAGTCTCGGCTAGGGTGTGACCTTGTCCATCTGGGCGGGCGCCTGGTCTTCCGTCGCCTTCCGCTCGGTCTCGTGATAGAGGTTCCTCATGATGGCCTGGAGCGTCGCCTCGATACACTCCCGGAACTCCACGCCGAGCTCGTGGACCTTCTGCTCCTCGTTCCAGCGCGTCCAGCGCACCTCGCCATCGATGCCGACGAACTCCCGGGAGCGGAGGAGCTCGAGGTGGATGCGGAGGACGGCGCCGACCGGGAAGCTCTCCTCACACTGGATCCGGGCCCCGCCCAGGGACAGGTCCCAGGCGCAGGCATCGATCGGACAGCGGGGCAGGACCCCCTGCACGCCGGAGGCGGACTTGATGATGGCCTTGTTCCATTGCTGGAACCGGCGATGCTTTCGTCTTTCCCTCATGGCGGCACTCCTGTCCGAATCCCGGCGTTCGGCTCTCCGTCATTTTGAGGGGGGGGCGAAATGGGAACAATCCCCCCTAGGGGTGATTCCGGCGATGAAATTCCCGCCCCCGGAAGTCGCCGCCATGGGCGGGGCCGGCGAGAGACGTCAGCGGCGACGGGCGTCGCG
>JADGNU010000029.1 GCA_017883305.1 Candidatus Aminicenantota bacterium
CCGGGCGAAGATTGACCGGGACCGTCGACCCGGCGGCCCTTCGACGACCGTCCGCCGCGGCGCCGGGCCGCCGGGTCTTGAGTGCTTGACTCTTGCCTGAGGCCTCGATATCTTCCTTTTTCATGATGGGAAGGGTTGATTCTGAGTCCGCGGCCCGCGAGTTCACGCCGAGCCAAAAAGGAATTTCCTATCAGAATGAACGGGATGACCGATGAACACGCGTAAAGAGGCCGGGAAGTCCGCGGGCGGAAACGCCGCCAAAGTCTCCGATCAATTATTGGAGAGATCGCGGACGGACGCCGACACGGCCCTGAGAGAGCTCGAATCGCGCTCTAGCGGCCTCACCGCGGCGGAAGCCGAGGCCCGCCTCAAGCGCCATGGATTGAACGAGATCGCGCGGGAGAAGCGGCAATCTCCCCTGGCCCGCCTGGGAAATAACGTTAAAAATCCGCTGGTCCTTCTGCTCATCGCCCTGGGCGTCCTGTCGTATCTGACGGGCGATCTGCGGGCGACGACCGTGATTTTCGTCATGGTGGTGTTGGGCGTGGTGCTGCGCTTCTTTCAGGAAATGCGCGCCGATAACGCGGCCGAAAAGCTCAAGGCCATGGTGAACACCACGGCCACCGTCGTGCGAGACGGCCAAGACGCCGAGGTGCCGCTCAAGATGCTGGTGCCGGGTGACATCGTTCGGCTGAACGCCGGGGATATGGTGCCGGCGGACCTGCGGATTCTCTCCGCCAAGGATCTGTTCCTGAATCAGGCGGCCCTGACCGGCGAATCCCTGCCGGTGGAGAAAAGTGCCGCCCCCGCCTCCGCGGACATTCAAAATCCGCTGGACCTGCCGGACATCGGCTTCCTGGGTTCGAGCGTGGAGAGCGGCGTCGCGACAGGCGTGGTCGTCCGCACTGGGGCTCGCACGTACTTCGGTTCGCTGGCCGCCAGCATCGTCGGGCGGCGCCAGTTGACCAGCTTCGACAAGGGCATCAACAAGTTCACCTGGCTGATGATCCGCTTCATCGCGGTGATGGTGCCGGCCGTCTTCCTGATCAACGGATTGAGCAAGCACAATTGGCTGGAAGCCTTCCTGTTCGCCATGGCGGTGGCCGTCGGCTTGACCCCGGAGATGCTGCCGATGATCGTGACGGTCAACCTGTCCAAGGGCGCCCTGATGATGGCCCGCAAGAAAGTGATCGTCAAACGTCTGAACGCCATCCAGAACTTCGGGGCGACGGACGTCCTGTGCACCGACAAGACCGGCACCTTGACCCAGGGCAAGATCGTCCTCGAAAAACACCTGGACGTCAGCGGCAACGAGAGTCCGCGCGTCCTGCATTACGGGTATCTCAACAGCTATTTCCAGACCGGTCTCAAGAATCTGATGGATGAGGCCATCCTCGATCACGGCCATCTGGAGGAAGATCTCCAAGTGAAGACCGGCTACCGCAAGATCGACGAGATCCCCTTCGACTTCGTGCGGCGGCGCATGTCCGTGATCGTGGAGGACCAACAGAACCAGCACATCCTGATCTGCAAGGGCGCGGTCGAAGAGATCATGCGCCTGTCCGTTCGCGTGGAAGTCGGAGGCGAGGTCCTGGAGGTCCAGCCGGAGCACGACGCCCATCGCAAGCGGCTCGTGCAGGATTTGAACGCCCAGGGTTTCCGCGTGGTCGCCGTGGCCTACAAGGTCATGCCCGGGGCGGACCACGAGCCGCACTATGGAATTCGGGACGAGGCCGACATGACCCTGCTGGGGTTCCTGGCCTTTCTCGATCCGCCCAAAGAGACCGCGGCCGAGGCTTTGAAGCGCCTCCACGCGTTGCATGTGGACGTCAAGATCCTGACTGGCGATAACGAGATCGTCACGGCCTATATCTGCCGGGAGGTCGGCATGCCGGTGGACAAGATCCTGCTCGGTTCGAAGATCGAAGCGATGAGCGAAGCCGAACTGGCTGAAGCCGCCAACGCGACCGGCATCTTCGCCAAGCTGGCGCCGGCTCAAAAGGAACATATCATCCGCGCCCTGCAAAGCCGGGGCCGCGTGGTGGGCTTCCTGGGCGACGGCATCAACGACGCACCGGCCTTGAAGGCCGCCGACGTGGGCATCTCCGTCGATGGCGCCGTGGACATCGCCAAGGAATCGTCCGATATCATCCTGATGGAAAACAGCCTGCTCGTGCTGGAGCAGGGGGTGATCGAAGGCCGCCGCGTTTTCGGCAACATCATCAAGTACATCAAGATGGCCGCGTCCTCCAACTTCGGCAACATGTTCAGCGTTGTGGGAGCCAGCGCATTCCTTCCGTTCTTGCCCATGCTGCCGATCCAGGTGTTGACCAACAACCTGCTCTATGACTTCTCGCAGACGGCCATCCCCACGGATGCCGTGGACGCCGACTGGCTGACCCGGCCGCGCAAGTGGACGATCGGCGCGATCCAGCGGTTCATCTTCTTTATCGGCCCGATCAGCTCGATCTTCGATTACCTGACCTTCGCCGTCATGCTCTCGGTATTCCATGCCCGGAGCAACCCGGCCCTGTTCCACACGGGCTGGTTCGTCGAGTCACTTTTCACCCAGACGCTGATCATCCATGTCATCCGGACCAACAAGATCCCGTTCATCCAGAGCCGGGCCAGCTGGCCGCTGATCGCGACATCGTTGATCATCGTCGCGGCGGGGGCTTGGCTCACCGTCTCGCCCCTGGCCGGCGCGCTCGGGTTTGTTCCGCTTCCGCCGCTCTACTGGCTGCTGCTGGGCCTCATGCTGCTGGGCTATGTGATCCTGACGCAATTCGTCAAAACCTGGTTCTACAGGAGATTTGGCGAATAACGGAGCACTCGCAAGGACACCGGGGCCCTTACGATCGGTGATGGCGGAGGAGGGGCCGCCGCCGTCTCGAGGGATCAGTGAACCGTCCGGTAGATCTTGTCGAGGACCTGGCCGAGATCCTCGAAATCGTCGCTCTGCCGGCTCAGGAATCGCGGCAAAAGGAGATGGGCGAGTTGGATCGTGTTCCTCTTCCGATCCGGGACGACGAGAACGACATAGATCTCCGGGAGACCGGCGCGTTCATGCCGAGCGCAAGAAGCGCGGGGCCACCCTGCGGCCGTCCTCGACGACGACCTGGCCGTTCTTGATCACGGTCCGGACCGGATTGCGCCCGGCCTCATAGGCCAGCGAGACGTGGTCCGGGACGTCGCAGAGCAGGAGATCCATCTTCTTTCCCGGTTCGAGACTGCCGACCGTGCCGCGCCGCCCGATCGCGTAAGCGGCATTCCCGGTACAGGCGTTGAGGGCTTCCTCGACCGTCATCCCCAAGGTGAAGACCCCGAGCTGGAGGATGAAGGGTATCGAGCTGATGTGGGAGCTCCCGGGATTGAAATCGGAGGCCAGGGCGACGGCCGCCCCGGCGTCGATGAGGCGGCGGGCGGGGGCATGCTTGTCCATCATCAGGAAGTACGACACACCCGGCAGGAGGATGGCCGCCGTATCGCTTGCCGCGAGGCGCGAGATGCCCTCGTCCGAGATGGCGATGAGGTGCTCGGCCGAAACCGCGCCGACCTCCGCGGCGAGCTCGGTCCCGCCCTGGGAGACGAACTCGTCGGCGTGGATCTTGACCTTGAAACCCGCAGCCTTGGCGGCGGCGACGAGCGTCCGCGTCTCCTCGAGCGAGAAGGCGCTCGGCTCGCAGAAAATGTCGAAGAACTCCGCCAGGCCGCGCTGGCGCACCTCAGGGATGAGGGCATCGATCAAAAGACGGACATATCCCTCCCGCCGGTCGCGGTACTCGGGCGGGATGTCGTGGGCGCCCATGAAGGTCGGGACAATGTCAACGGGATGGAGGGCCGCGGCATCACGAAGGGCCTCGAGCTGTTTCACCTCGTCTTCGAGGTTGAGGCCGTAGCCGCTCTTGGCCTCGGCGGTCGTCGTGCCGGTGAGGAGCATCCGGTCGAGCCGCTTGATCGACAGGCCGACGAGATCGTCGAGGCTGGCCGCCCGCGTCGCCCGGACCGTCGTCTGGATGCCCATGCCCCGCTCGGCCAGCTGTTGGTAGGTCCAACCCTGAATGCGCAGTCCGAATTCCCTGGCCCGGTCCCCGGCGAAGGGCAGATGCGTGTGGGCATCGACGAACCCAGGCAGGGCGACCATTCCTCGGGCGTCGACCGTGACCGCGTCCGGCTCGGGCGAGACTTCGGCCCGGAATGCGTCCTCGCTCCCGGCGAAGACGATGACGCCCTTGGACGAGGCCACCCAGCCGTTCTCGACGGAGCCGATCTGCCGCAAGTCCTTGCCGCGCCGGGGCAGGGGCCCGGCGCAGGTCACGAGCTCGCGGCAGCCGGCAACGACGAGATCAGCTGATCTCATTGGGCGACTTTCTCAGCGTCGAGTGCTTCGTCCGGCGGATGAACGAGGGAGTCTCGTAGGAGTCCCACTGTTTGTCGCTCATCGAAGACGGCTCCCAGGCCGGCGCGCCGGCGCCCCGGCCCTCGAAAAGGTAGGGCGGGGTCTGCTGCTGGACCGGGAAGGGGGCAGGGGTCTTGTGGGCCGTCCCTCGGAACGGCTCGTTGACCGCAACCGGGGTCGGCGCGGCGGCCACCGCCTTTTCCAGGGGCTGATCGAAGCCCGTGGCGATAACCGTGACCTTGACCGTGTCCTTCATGCTCTCGTCGATGACCGTGCCGAAGATGATGTTGGCATCGGGGTCGGCCATGCTGTGGATGAGCTGGGAGGCCTTGGAGAGCTCGTGGAGGGTCATCGTCTTGCCGCCGGTGATGTTGATGAGGACGCCGTGCGCGCCCTCGATCGAGGTGTCGATGAGGAGCGGCGAGGAGATGGCCTTTTCGGCCGCCTCGAGGGCCCGGTTCTCGCCCGTGGCCAGGCCCGTCCCCATGAAGGCCATGCCCATGCCCTTCATGACCGACTTGACGTCGGCGAAGTCCAGGTTGATGAGCCCGGGCTTGGTGATGAGGTCGGAGATGCCCTGAGCCGCCTGGCGCAAGATATCGTCGGCCAGCCGGAAGGCGTCCTGGACCGAGGTGTTGAGGTTGACGGTCTGGAGGAGCCGCTCGTTGGGGATGGCGATGACCGTGTCCACGGCCGTCTTGAGCTCCTTGAGCCCTTCTTCGGCCTGCCGCATCCGCACCCGCCCCTCGAACGCGAAGGGCAGGGTGACGATGGCGATGACCAGGATGTCGAGCTCGGCGGCGATGTTGGCGATGATCGGCGTCGAGCCCGTGCCCGTGCCGCCGCCGAGGCCCGTCGTCAGGAAGACCATGTCGGCGCCCTGAAGAATCTCGAGCAGCCTTTCCGTGTCTTCCATGGCCGCCTGGCGCCCGGTCTCGGGACGGCCGCCGGAGCCGAGTCCCTTCGTCAGCTGGTGGCCGATCTGGATCTTGGTCCGGGCCCGGTTGCTGTTGAGGGCCTGGAGATCGGTGTTGACGGCGATGAACTCGACGCCCTGGACGCCGTGCTCGATCATCCGGTTGACGGCATTGCCGCCGCCTCCGCCGAGGCCGATGACCTTGATCTTGGCCCCAATGGCATCCTCGACCAGGTGGAATTTCAGCCGGCTGGATTCGTCGCTCATGTGATCCTCCTTATCCTTCTTTGAACCAATCTTTGAATCGGGCGACGGCGCCCTTTTTCCGGTCCTTGGCAAGACCGCGGTCCTGCCAGATGTGAAAGCCGTAGAGGATGAGCCCCACGGCCGTGGAAAAGTCGGGGGTCGAGACGCGGTCGACCAAGCCGCCGACGCCGCCCGGATCGCCGCGCCGCACCGGCAGGTCGAAGATCTCCTCGGCCACTTCCTCGAGACCCTCGAGGAGGGCCGTGCCGCCGGTGAGGACGATGCCGGAGTTCAGCGACTTGTCGTAGCCCATGCGCTTGATGTCGGAATCGACCAGGCGGAAGATCTCCTCGGCCCGGGGCTGGATGATGTCGGCCAGGAGCTGGCGCGACAGGACCCGGGGCTTGCGGCCCTTGCCGACCGAGGGCACCTCGATCGTCTCCTGCTCCTCGGCCGGCGGGCCGGAGATGCAGCCGAACTTCTTCTTGATCCGCTCGGCCTCGGGAATGGGCGTCCGCAGGCCGACGGCGATGTCGTTGGTGAAATTGTCGCCGCCGATGGGGATGGTCGACGTGTACCAAAGGCTGCCTCGCTCGTAGATGGCCACCTCGGTCGTGCCGGCGCCGATGTCGATCTGGCCCACGCCCAGCTCGCGCTCGTCCTGGGTCAGGACGGCCCGGGCCGTCGCGATCTGGTTGAGGACGATCTCCTCGACGCCGATGCCGGCCCGCTCGACGCAGCTCTTGAGGTTCTGGAGCGAGGTCAGGGCGGCGGTGATGATGTGGACGTTGACCTCGAGCTTGATGCCGCTCATGCCGACCGGGTCCTTGATGCCGTCCTGGTCGTCGACGATAAACTCCTGGGGGATGATGTGGATGATGCCCCGGTCCGGGGGAATGGGGATGGCCTTGGACTGGTCGACGACGCGGCGGACGTCCTCGCGGGTGATCTCCCGGTTCTTGCCCGATACGGCCACGACGCCGCGGCTGTTGAAGCTCTTGATGTGGGCGCCGGAGATGCCGAAGAAGGCCGAGTCGATCTCGACGCCGGCCATGAGCTCGGCTTCTTCCTGGGCCTTCTTGATGGCCGTGGTCGTCGCGTCGAGGTCGACGACGACGCCCTTGCGCAGGCCGTGCGAGTCGGCGGTGCCGATGCCGATGATCTCGATCTTGCGCTCCTCCGTGACTTCGCCGATGATGGCCACGACCTTGCGCGTCCCGATGTCGAACCCGACGATGTAGCTGTTCTTGGGCATGGCTCAGTCTCCTTGGTCAGGTTGGGCGAGGTCGTTCGCGACCGGCTCCGCGGGCCTCAGGTAGACCCGGCCGTCGAAGCTCATGTTGACGAGGGCGAGAGGGCCGAAGAGGCCCTCCCATTCGACCCGCCGGGCGCGGAAGGCGGCCAGATCCGCCGCCGGCGAGGCCGCGCCCACGATGACCCTCACCGGATCGTCCTTGAACGCGAGCTCGAGCGTCCCGAAGTCGCTGCAGCGGATGCCGAGGAGGGTGTTCCTCTCGGCCGGGGGCAGGTCCTTGTAGCAGCGGCTGGCCGCGTCCCACTTGTCATAGAATCCGGACGCGAAGCCGGTCTCGTCGGAGACGACCGGCAGGGCGTATTCCTCGAGGGAGTAGACCGGCTCGAGGGCGTGGCCCTCCTCGTCGGCGAGACAAAGGCCGTTCCGGTCGAGCAGGACGAAGGGCGTCCGCTCGACGACCGTGATGCGCAGGCCCGAGGGGAAAACCTTCTGGACGCTGGCGTCCTTGACCCAGGCCAGGCGCCGGACCTGTGCCCGCACGGCGTCGAGGTCGCAGAGGAGGATGTTGCCGAGTCGCGGCACGGCGAAGTAGCTCTCGAGCGTCTGCCGGAGGTTGTCCTTGGCGCAGACGACCTGGACCTTGCGGATGGCCAGCTCGTCCCAGGTGATGAGGAAGAGATAGGCTTCCCGCAGGGCCAGGAAGAAGCCCGCCTGGAGCGCCAGCAGGAGGAGGATATGGCGGACCCGCAGGATCCGCCGGCGCCTGTTCTTTTGAATGGCCAGGGCCTTCTCGCCCGGCCGGAGGAACAAGCGTCGGGCGAAGAGAGGCGGTTTTCTCTCCTTCCCGATCTCGCCGATGACGGTGGCCATATCAGCCTTTCGCCTCCAATTGCGCGATGATGTCCGGAATGGTCCGGTTGATGTTCCCGGCCCCGAGGACGAGGACCATGTCGCCGGGAACGAGGAGGGTCTTGAGAAGGGCCCCGATTCTCTTCAGGTCAGGCTCGAAGTGGACCTGCTTATGGCCGAACTGGCGGACCTCCTCGTAGAGCGCCTGCCCGGTCACTCCGGGAATGGGGTCCTCGCCGGCGGGGTAGATCTCCGTCAGCACGAGCACGTCGGCCTGGTTGAAGGCCGTGGCGAAGACCGGCATGAGCTTCGACAGGCGGGTGTAGCGGTGCGGCTGGAAGACGGCCACGACGCGGCGATCCCAGCCCCGTTTGGCCGCCTCGAGCGTGGCCTTGATCTCGGTCGGGTGGTGGGCATAATCCTCGATGACCATGATGTCGTCGACGATCTTGCGCAGCTCGAAGCGGCGCCCGGTCCCGGTGTAGCCCTCGAGGGCCTCGAGGATGGCGTGCGGCGCGATGTCGAGGTCGAGGCCCACGGCGGCCGCGGCCATGGCGTTGAGGATGTTGTGAATCCCCGGCACCTGGAGCTTCAGCGCCCCCAGATTCTTCCCCCGGGCGTAAAGGACCGACGTGCTGCGGAACTCGTCGAAGGCGAAATCGCGGGCGGTCAGGTCGGACTGGGCCGAGAAGCCATAAGTGATGATCCGCCGTTGGATCTGCGGGATGATGCTCTGGAGATTGGGATCGTCGAGGCAGAGGATGACCGGGCAATAGAACGGGACCTTGTTGGCGAAGTTGATGAAGGTCGTCTTGAGGTCGTCGACGCCCTGGTATTGGTCGAGGTGCTCCTCGTCGATGTTCGTCAGGACGGCGATGAAGGGGGAGAGGTAGAGGAACGAGCGGTCGCTCTCGTCGGCCTCGGCGACGATGAAGTCCCCGGCTCCGAGCTTGGCGTTGGCCCCGATCGTGTTCAGGCGGCCGCCGACGATGATCGTCGGGTCGAAGCCGCCGGCCTCGAGGACGAGCGCGGTCATGGACGTCGTCGTCGTCTTGCCATGGGAGCCGGCCACGGCAACGCCGTACTTCATCCGCATGAGCTCGGCCAGCATCTCGGCCCGGGGGATGACCGGGATCAGGCTCTCCCGGGCCTTGATGACTTCGACGTTGTTCTCCCGGACGGCCGACGAGATGACGACGACGTCGGCGTTCTTGAGGTTCTCGGCCCGGTGGCCGATGGCGATCTCCGCGCCGAAGCGCACGAGCCGGCGTGTGGCGTCGTTCTCCTGAAGATCGGAGCCGGAAACCTTGTAGCCGAGGTTGAGCAAGACCTCGGCGATGCCGTTCATGCCGGTCCCGCCGATGCCGACCATATGGATGTGGTTGAGCTTGCGGTAGCCTTTCTTGGTCAAGCGGGGATCTCCTTGGGGGAACGCTTCATCAGGGAGAGGCAGAGAGCGGCGATCCGTCCGGCCGGGTCTTCGACCTGCAGCCGGGCGACATTCCGCTCCATGGCGTCGAGCTCCGCCGGATGGTCGAGGAAGCCGAGGATCCGGGCGGCCAGCGCCCCGGCCGTGGACTCGGCCTCGGGAATGACCACGGCCCCGCCGACCGACTCGAGCTCGCGGGCGTTCAGGGTCTGGTGGTCTTCCGCGGCCCCGGCGAAGGGGACGAGGATCGAGGCCTTGCGGGCGGCTATGAGCTCGGCCAGCGTCGTCGCCCCGGCCCGGCAGAGGACGAGGTCGGCCCGGCCGAAATAGCCGGCCATGTCCGGGAAATACGCCGCCACCTCCGCCCGGTCGAAACCACGGGCCCGGTAGGAGGCGGTCACGGCGGCCAGGTCATGGACTCCCGTCTGGTGGGTCAAACGCAACCGTTCCTTGGCGGTTGCAAGGAGCGGCAGGGCCTCGGTGATCCTCGCGTTCAGGAAATGCGAGCCCTGGCTGCCGCCAAAGACGAGGACGTCGAGGGCCGCGCCGCGCTTCTTCGCCGCCAGGCGATAGAACTCCTCGCGGACGGGGTTGCCGAGCAACACGCCCTTGTCCTTGAAGGCCGGCAGGGTCGAGGGGAAGGCCGCGACGGCCTTGCGCACGGCCCGCCGGAGCAGGCGGTTGGTGAAACCGGGCCGGGCGTTCTGTTCGAGGATGACCGTCGGGATGCGGAGCCACGAGGCGAGAAGCACGATCGGGCCCGAGCTGTAGCCGCCGACGCCGACGACCAGGGCCGGCCGGGTCCGGGCCAGGACCAGGAGCGAGTGGGCAAAGGCGAGGGGCAGGACGACAAGTCCCCGCAGGCTCTTGAGGCCGCGGCCTTTGAGCCCTTCGATTCGCATGGGGATGAAGCGCACGCCGTGCTCGGCCATGATCCGGCCTTCGACCTCGCGCCGGGTCCCGACATAGGTCAACGCGATCTCGGGCGCCAGATCCATCAGCTTTCGCCCCATGACGAGAGCGGGGTAGAGATGACCCCCGGTCCCGCCGCCGCTGATGATGACGCCCGGCCTTCTCATATCTTTACCGTGCCCCAGGTGTCACCCCGTTTTTTGCTGATGTGGAGGAGGAGGCCGATGGCGGCCAGGGTGCAGATAAGGGAGGACCGGCCGTAGGAGAGGAGGGGGAGGGGGGTTCCTTTGGCCGGTCCTAAACCGAGGACGATCGATATGTTCATGAGCGCCTGGGCGACAATGGCCAGCGTCAGGCCCGCGGCGATCATCTTGAGCGTCGGGCTGGGCGCCGAGAGGGCGATCTTCAACCCGCGCCAGAGGAAAAGGAGGTACAAGCCGAGGGTGATGAGGGTGCCGACGAGTCCTGTTTCCTCGCCCACGATGGCGAAGATGAAATCGGTGTGTGGGAACGGCAGAAAGTTGAGCTTCTGCGTGGACTGGCCGGGCCCGGCCCCGATGAGCCCGCCGGAACCCAGGGCCAGCTTGGATTGGTCGACCTGGTAGCCGCTGCCGAGGACGTCCTTGTCGGCGGAGAAGAAGCCCTCGATGCGCTTGACCCTGTAGTCGGCCTGGATGAGATAGAAGCCGAACAGGGCGGCGGCCAGGAGGCCGGCCGCGGCGAGATAGCGGAACTTGACCCCGCCGATGAAGAGGACCATCGCGGCCAACACCGCGATCAGCACCGCGGTGCCGAAATCGGGCTCGAGAAGAACGAGCACGATCGAGATGATGAGCACGGCGAGGGGGATGGCCAGGGTCTTCAGCTCGTTGATCGTGTCCTTTTTCGCCTCGGCGTAGGTCGCGAGGAACAGGATGAGGCTGATCTTGGCCAGCTCCGACGGCTGGAAGCGCAGGCCGGGCAGGACGATCCAGCGGTTGGTCCGGGCGACGCTCGGCATGGCCAGGCAGAGGACGAGCAGGAAGATCGTCACGCCGAGGAGCCCGTAAACGAAGGACGGCTGGAGGAAGAAGGACTTCTTGACGGAGATGAGGAAGGCGACGATCATGAGCCCGACGATGGCGCCGAGGATCTGCTGGACCATGAAGTGCAGCGGCTGGTTGTACTTCTGGCTGGCCATGAAGCCCGACGAGCTGAAAACGAAAAAGACTCCGAGGACGACCAGCGCGATCGTGGCCGCCAGAAGCGGAACATCGAACCCGAGCCGCCAGCGCACGCTCATCTCCGGGACCCCTTCCGCCGCAGGCTCGCGGCCAGGAGGCGGACCTCCCGTTTGAAGGTCCGGCCGCGCTCCTCGAAGTTCTTGAACATGTCCCAGCTCGTGCAGGCCGGAGCGAGAAGGACGACGTCGCCGCGCTCGGCCTGGGCGAAGGCGGTCCGGACGACCTCGCGGTAGTTCGCCGCCCGGGCCACGGGCACGACCCCGCCGAGCGCCTTCTCGATCTTGTCCGCGGCTTCCCCGACGAGGACGACCGACCGGGCCCGCTTCCTGACCGCGGCGCGCAGGGGCGAAAAGTCGCCGCCCTTACCGCGGCCGCCGAGGATGAGGACGATCGGACGGTCGAAGCTGGCCAGGGCCTTGATCGTCGCATCGACGGTCGTCGCCTTGGAATCGTTGACGAACCGGACGCTGCGGACCCGCAGGACATCCTCGAGCCGGTGCTCGAGGCCGCGGAAGGCCGTGATCGTCCGGCCCATCGCGGCCGGGGGAGCGCCGAGGAGGCGGCCGATGAGGGCGGCGGCCAGGACGTTCTCCAGGTTGTGGGCCCCGGGCAGGGCGACCCGCGACGCCGGGACGATCTTCTCGGTCGCCCCGTCTCTCACAACGACCCAACCGTCATCGAGGAAGGCGCCCCGGGCGGGACGGCGCTTGCGGCTGAAAGCGTAGACCCGGGCGGCCGCTTCGGCGTGAAGGCCCCAGACGCGGGCGTCGTCGCGGTTGAGCACGACCCGGCCCTCGGGCCCCAGCCGGAGGATGAGCTTCTTCTTGGCGGCGAAATAGCTCTCGAAGGTCCCGTGCCAGTCGATGTGGTTTTCGGAAACGTTGAGCAGGGCGGCCACGGCCGGCGTGAAACGCTCGGTGTATTCGAGCTGGAAGCTCGAGATCTCGGTGACGTAGATGTCGTCGTCGCGGCTGCGGTCGACGAAGGAGACGAGCGGCGGTCCGATGTTCCCGGCGAGATGCGCCCTCAGGCCGGCATCCTTGAGGATCCTGTGGACGAGGGTCGTCGTCGTCGACTTGCCGTTCGAGCCGGTGATGCCGACGATCCGTCCCCGGAGGAAGAGATAGGCCAGCTCGATCTCGGAGAGGACGCGGACGCCTTTTTCGCGGGCGGCCAGGATCTCGGCGATGGGCGGGACGCCCGGGCTCGGGACGATGAGGTCGGCCCCGAGGAATGTCTCCGGCCGGTGGCCTCCGGTCTCGAAGACGACGCCGCGCTCTTCGTAAGCCCGGAGCTTGGATCCGAACGCCTCGGCCGGCTTCTTGTCGCTGACGCGGACGCGGGCGCCGCGGTCGAGCAAGAAGCGGCAGAGAGCCTCGCCGGTCCGCTCGAAGCCGACGACGAGAACGTTCTTATCCCGAAGCTCCATGTCTATCTCAATTTCAGGGTCGACAGGCTGAACAGGGCGAAGATGATGCCCAGGATCCAGAACCTGATGACCACCCGCTCTTCCGGCCAGCCGGAGAGCTCGAAATGGTGGTGGAGCGGGGCCATCTTGAAGATGCGCTTGCCCTTGCTCAGCTTGAAGTAGGAGACCTGGAGAAGGACCGAGACCGCCTCCAGGATGAAGACGCCGGCCAGGGTGAAGAGCAGAAACTCCTGCTTGATGAGCAGGGCGATGACGGCCATGGTCGCGCCGAGCGACAGGGCCCCGACGTCGCCCATGAAGATCTTGGCCGGGTGGCAGTTGAACCAGAGGAAACCGAGGCAGGACCCGGCGAACGCGCCGACGAAGACGGTCAGCTCGGCGGCCTGCGGCACTCTGGCGATATTGAGGTACTGGGACCACAGGGCGTGCCCGGCGACATAGGTCAGGGCGGTCAGGGCCGCAACGCTGATCAGAGTCAGGCCAATGGCCAGGCCGTCCAGGCCGTCGGCCAGGTTGACGGCGTTGGAGGAGCCGACCAAGATGAACATGATCCACGGCAGATAGAACCAGCCCAGGACGGGGGCCCACTGTTTGAGGAAGGGAAAGCTCAGACTCAGGCTGAACTGGCCGCGCGAGCCCATCCAGATGAAGATGAGCCCGACCGCCGCCGCCACGACAACCTGCATGATTATCTTCTGGCCCGGACGAAGGCCCAGGGACTGTTTCCTCCGGACCTTGAGGATGTCATCGACGAGACCGACCAGTCCGAAGAGAACCATCGACAGGATGGCGACCCAGACGTAGATGTCCGAGAGGTTGCCCCAGAGGAGCGTCGGGAGGAGTGTGCAGAGGATGACCAGGAGGCCGCCCATCGATGGCGTCCCCTTCTTGGCGTAGTGGGCTTTGGGGCCGTCGGCCCGGATCTCCTGCCCGATCTGACGCCTCTCGAGGAGCCGGATGACCCGGGGGCCGAGAAGAAAGCTCAGGACCAGGGCGGTGATGCCGGCGGCGGCCGTGCGCACGGTGATGTAGCGGAACACGTTGAACAGGAAGAAGTCGCTGCGGAGAGGGACGAGGAGCCAGTACAGCACAGCCTACTCCTTTCCTCGGGCCTTGAGCGCCTCGACCACGGCCTCGGTCTTCATGCCGCGCGATCCCTTGACCAGGACGAGGTCGCCTTCACGGACGATCCCGGCGATGGCCTTGGCCGCGGCCTTGGCGTCGTCGAAGCGATGGATGGCGGCGGGGCTCAGGCCCGCCCCGGCCGCGCCCGCAGCGATGAGCGCGGCGAGCGGCCCGACGGCGACGAGGACATCCCAGCCGGTCTTGGCCACGGTCTCGCCGGCCCGGCGGTGGAACTCCTGCTCGCCCTCGCCGAGTTCGAGCATGTCGGCGAGCACGGCGACCTTGCGGCCGGCCGGCAGGGCGGCCAGGCCCTTTAGTGCGGCGTCCAGGGCGCGGGGATTCGAGTTGTACGAATCGTCGTAGACGCGGATCCCCCGGCCGGCCTCGACGATGGAGCCCCGCATCGCGAACGGCTTCAGGCCGCGGATGGCCGGACGGATCTCGTCGAAACTCAAGCCGAAGGACAGGGCGACGGCCGCGGCGGCCAGGAGGTTCTCCACCGCGGCCTCGTTGACGCACGGGAAGGCGACCCGGCCGGATTCCCGGCCGTAGTGAAGGACGAATTCGAAGCCGGCGTAACTCTTGGACACGAGGGCCTCGGCCCGGACGTCGCAGGTCGGCTTCCGGCCGAAGGTCAGCTTGCGACCCGGAAAGCCGGCCGCGATGTCCATGACCAGAGGGTCGTCGCCGTTGAGGACGGCCGCCGCCCCCGGTTTGGCCCCGTCGAGGATCTCTCTCTTGGCTCGGGCGATCTCCTCGAGCCCGCTGAAGAACTGGAGATGGACGGGGCTGACGTTCGTGATCACGGCCACGTCGGGCGGGGCGATGCGGGCGAGGGCCCGGATCTCGCCCGGCGCGCTCATGCCCATCTCGAGGACCGCCGCGCTGTCGCCGGGCTCGAGCCGGAGCAGCGTCAGGGCCAGGCCGAGGTAGTTGTTGTAGTTCCCTTCGGACTTGAGCACGCGGAAGCGCGGGGCGAGGAGGGCGGCCGTGAACTCCTTGGTCGTCGTCTTGCCGACGCTGCCGGTGATGCCGATGACCCGGACCGGCCGGCGGACGAGGACCTCATGGGCCAGGGCCTGGAGGGCGGCCACCGTGTCCCGGACCTGGACGAGCCCGAAGGCTGGATCGGCCACGGCGACGGGATGGCTGACGATCGCGCCCGCGGCCCCGTTCTTCGCGGCGTCGGCGACGAAATCATGCCCATCGCGATGTCCGGGCACCGCGAAAAAGAGTCCGCCCGGAGAGGCCAGCCGCGAGTCGATGCCGTAGCTCCCGAAGCTCAGGGCGGGGGAGCCCTGCAGGATGGCCCCGCCGGCGATCCGGGCGATCTCATCGAGCCGCAGCACGGCCATGATCAGGCGCCCTCCGACCCGCGGAGCGTTTCCCCGATGACTTCAATATCGCTGAAATGAACGGTCCGGTCTTTGAATATCTGGTAATCTTCGTGGCCCTTGCCGGCGACGAGGACGATGTCGCCCTTGTTGGCCGTGGCCAAGGCCCGGACGATGGCCTTTCTGCGGTCGGACTCCACTTCATAGGTCCGGGCGCCTTCCTTGACGAAGCCCTTTTCGATGGCGGTGATGATGTCCGCCGGATCCTCGGAGCGCGGGTTGTCCGAAGTGAGAACGGTCCAGTCCGCCAGCCGGGCGGCGACACGGCCCATGCGCTCTCGCTTGTCCCTGTCGCGGTCGCCGCCGGCGCCGAAGACGAGGATGAGACGGCGCGGCTTGAACTCGCGGGCCGCCATCAGCAGGCTTTCGAGGGCTGCGTCGGTGTGGGCGTAATCGACGACGATCTGCACGCCGCGCCGGTTGGGGACGCGCTCGAAGCGCCCCGGCACGCCCTTGAGCGCCGCGATCCCCTTGACGATGTCGGCCGGCGCGACGCTGAGCGCAAGGGCGGAGCCGATGGCCGCCAGAAGGTTGTAGAGATTGTGCCGGCCGACGAGCGCCGACTGGATCCGCATCACGCCTCCCGGATAGGTGACCTGGGTGTCGATCCCGGTTTCGGACGGCACGTACTTCAGGGCCCGGACGATGGCCGCAGGCTCCAGCCCGAACGTGACGGTCGTCATGGGCAGCTCGGCCACGAGCTTCTGGCCCCACGGGTCATCCCAATTGACCACGGCCGTGCTCTTCTTGCGATTCAGGAAGAAGAGCTTTTTCTTGGCCTCGAAATAGGCCTCCATGGTCGGGTGATAGTCGAGGTGTTCGCCGCTGAGATTGGTGAATACGGCGACGTCGTAGCTCACGCCCCAGACCCTCTTCTGCTCCAGCGCGTGGGAGGAGACCTCCATGACGCAGTGGCTGACGCCGGCGTCGAGAAAGTCCCGGAGCAGGGCCTGGAGATCGGAGGATTCGGGCGTCGTCCGCGGCGCGGCCATTCTCCAGCCCGGGCGG
>JADGNU010000200.1 GCA_017883305.1 Candidatus Aminicenantota bacterium
CTATATTAGCTGTCCGCCTTCCGGAGGCCGGAGAGAGATACGATAGAGCTGTAAAAGTCCTTTACAGACCCGATTCGATTCCCCCCGACAGACCGAGCGTTCCTGCCTGAAGGCTTGGCATGAGATTTGCTCTAGAGGATAGCGGAAGTGAATGAGATGTTCCGAACAGGAGGAAAAATGAAAGCTTCCAAGACGATCGCGGCCGCTCTCGCGTTCCTATTCGTCCTCAGCGTTCTCGCTCTCTCCGTGCAGGCGGCGCCCGGACCGCAAAAAGGGAAACAAGAACCGAAGCCTCCCGCCAAGGCCTCGATGCCCAAAGAGATCGCGGCGGTCATCCAGGAAGGACTGGCCGCGCGGCAGGGACGGCAGGACGTCCCCTTCAGCTTCTTCAAGCAGCTGATCCTTCCGGCCCAAGAGAAGAACCTTTATCCCATCTTCTTCTTTAAAGCGAAGAACGGGGATCTCGGCTATGCCCCTTCAACCACGGGATCGGGCCAGATGGAGACGACCCTCCTGGCCTTCTTCCAGTTCTTCCAGCCGGACGCGGATGGTACCTTGAAGCCGAAGTTCGGTGGACGGAGCCAGACCGTCCTGGCCACGGATGCCGCGGGCTACGGCGCCGACAAGGAGGATTGGTACTCCTTCGGTCTGGCCCTGCCCTCCGGCGCGTACACGCTGGCGCTCGTCCTCAGCACGCCCGACATGAAGAAGATGGGTGTCTGCTACAGCGATGTCACCCTCCCTGGACCTGAGGCCTATGAGACGGCGCTCTGGCCGACGGACCCGGTCATCGTGAAAACCATGGATCAGGTCGAACCGGACCAGCGGCCGACGATCCACCGCGGCTTCTTCACCTGGGGCGCGGCCAAGATCGTCTCCAACGCGAATGCCCAGGTCGCTTCCGGCGAAAACCTCGAGGTCCTCTTCTTCGTCCTCGGCGCGGCCCAGAAGGACCCCGCCGCCACGAGGCCCCTGCTCGATCTCGAAGTCAATTTCGAGGTCCAGGGCGAGGACGGCAAGCCGGTCATCAAGTGGGCTCCGCAGTCCTACGAGCTCTACCTCGTCAACCAGCCGCTGCCCCTCTTCCAGACCCTCCAGAAGATGGACGAGAAAGGCACCGTGCTGAGCACCGAGAAGAAGGCCCTGCCCGCGGGGAAGTACAGCCTCGCGGTCAGCGTGTTGGACAAGGTTGGCAATAAGAAAGGCGAGACCAAGATGGCCTTTACGGTCATCTAGACCGAATTATTTCTGAACCGACAAGGGCCGCCCCGCGGGGCGGCCCTTTTTTTTGGGGGCAGCGGGCTACTTTTTCAGATAGTCGAGGAGCTGTCGGGCGATCCCGGCCTTCTCGTGGTTGGGGGCCAGGGCCAAGAACTTCTCCAGGCTGTTTTTGGCCTCGGCCACCTTGTTCTGGCTGATGAGGATCGTCGCCATCTGATAGTAGGCGTCGGCGTAGTCCGGGTTGAGCTCGACGGCCTTCTCGAAGCGCGGCAGGGCCGCTTCCGATTCCCCGAGGTTGACCAGGCAGACGCCGAGGTTGTATTGGGCGTCGGGGTCGTCGGGGCTCAGGCCGGCGGCCTTTTCGTAGAACGGCTTGGCCTCGGCATACTGGCCGGCCTTGGCCAGGGTCTCCCCCGTTTCCTTGTTGGCGCTGTAGCTTTCGGGGTTGAGCTCGACCGCCTTGCGGAACGCGGCCAACGCCTCCTCCGATTTGCCCGCCTTCTTCAAGGACAGGCCGAGGTTGAGCCGGTAGGCCCAATTCGTGGGATCGAGGCCGATGGCCTCGCCGTAGGCCGCCGCGGCCTCGGCATACTTCTGCTCGGCGTAGAGCTTGTTGCCGGACATGAAGGCCCGGTCGGCCGCGGAATAGCTCTTGGCGGCCGCGGCCTCGGCGGACATGAGGGTGATCTCGACGGCTTCCTCGCCCGCGACGCCGACGTGGATCTCTTTCGAGCCGGGCACGAAGCCTGTCTTCTTGACCGTGAGCATGTAGTATCCGGGCATGATCCCGATCTGGACGAAACGGCCGTCCCGATCCGTCTTGAGCTCGTAGCGGCTGGACGACGACTTCTGCGAGACGATCGCGACCTCGGCCTTTTCGACGGGGTTCTTGGCCGCGTCGAGGACGGTGCCGGTCACCTTGCCTTGGAACTGGGGCCAGGCCGACGCGGCGAGCAGGAGGACCGTCAGGGCGATGAATACGGCTTTACGGGGCATCATGGGGACTCCTATCTTTGGGCGATGCGTTTCTTCGCCTCCTCCTCCAGGGCCCGGACGGCCGGCTGGTCGGGAGCGAGGGCGAGGGATTTTTGAAGGAGGGGCAGGGCCCTCTCGGGATGACCGAGGGCCAGGTGGCACTCGGAGGCGAGATTCAGGACGGAGATCTCCGTCGCCTCGGCCATGAGCGTCTCGAGCGTCGAAAGCGCGGCGGCCCAATCCTTGAGGCCGGCTTGGTCGAGGGCCATGACTTTGGCCGACTCGCGGTCCCCGCTGCGGTCGTGGACGGCCTTGGCGTGCTCCAGGGATTCCCGATAGAGGCCCAGGCCGTAGAGCGATTTGGCGAGAAGCAGGCGCACCGCGATGTCGTCGCGGCCCTGGAGCGCGCGCTCGGAGATCTCCCGGGACCGGGCGTAGTCGCCTTTCAAGAAGTACTGCGAGCCGAGGACCTTGAGATGTTCGGGACCCGGGTAGGGGCCGTGCAGCCGGGCGTAGACCCAGGGGACGACGGGCAGCGGCTGCCCGAGGACGACGAAATTCTCCGACTCGGTGAGCAGGCGCCGGCCGTCGGAAGTGACGAGCGAGACGTCGGCGCGATAGTAGCCGGGCCGGACGTCCTTGAGCGGCGTGGTGCCCGAGACGAGCAGGGTCGCCGCGTCCCCGGGGTCGGGGGCGGCTTCGGTCAGCGGAAAAGTCCCCGCGCTCTGATTCGTGTCGACCGAGACGAGGTCGACGATAAACGAGGGTGTTGCACCGGGGACGAGCCCGGCTACGTTCCGGGCCTGGACAAAGACCCCCAGCGTCAGGGACGTGGGGAATTCGTTGCGGGCGCCGACGATGTACTGCTGCCCCCCGAAGACAAAGGCCTTGAGGTTCTTGCTCTGGGCCTCGGGGACGGCGCTCCGGCCGTAGTAGAGCAGCGGCACGCTCAGGCCGGCCTTTTCGGACGCTTCCGCCGACGGCACGATGACCTTTGTCTCGAAGGACGAAAAGTCCCTGGCGGTCTTGTTCTTCAACAGGAACAGGGCCCGGTATTCGCCGGGGGCCACGGCCAGCAGGTCCTGGAAGGCGAAGCGCTGCCTGGCATGGGCCTGGTATTGGTCCGAGCTGAGCTTGAGGGGGATCTCCTCGGTCCTCTCGAAGATGGTCGCCCCCCGACCGTCCTCGAGCCTCAAGACAAGCTCGAAGCTGGCATAGATCGTTCCGGCCTCGGTGCTGAAGTTCATCTTATCCGGCTCGATCGACCAGTGGAGGAACGACTGGCCGCCCTCGCGAAAAATCCAGAGCTCGAAGGCGCTGGTGATGTAGCGGTCCGAGTATTCGGTCTCGACGTAATCCTTGAAGGCCATATAGGAGCGGGTGTAGGAGTCGGAGAACTTCTTCTCCGGAAGGTTGCGGACCGCGGCGATGATTGAATCCGACGAGAACGAGGCCGATCCCATCGGCGTGTCGCTCGGGAGGTAGCTCTGGGAGGCCCGCGCCAGCTCGCCGCTGATGGCCTTGATGGCGTCGAGCGCGTTTCGCCGCGTCAGGGCCACCCCGTTCCCGAGAGTGGGGACGGCAAGCTTCTCCGGGCCTTCCATGGTCGGGGAATAGAGGCGGAAATCGCCCAGCCCCTCGGGCTGATAGAAGATCAGGTAGAAATAGGCCGGCAGTCCGTATTCCTCGTCCCCCTTGTAGAACCAGAGCTCCAGGGGCCAGACCTGTGACTGGGTGGCATAGGAGGTCCGCTCGAGGGGCTTGCCGAGGAGGACGTAGTAGAAGCCGCGTTCGGTCTGGCTCCCCCGCTTCGGCGAATAATGTCCGAAATTCTGGTCGGCGTAGCGGATCCGCTCCTCGTATTCCTTCTGGAATTCGTTCTCCGAGGTATCGGGCAGGGGGTCCCGGGTCCGCCAGAAAAAGCGGACGAACTTGGCCCGATCGGCGTTGGTCTCGAGCTTGGAATAGACGGCGCGCTCGGCCTTGGTGATGATCGGCGAGACGTCCTCGAGCCAGCGCCCGAGCTCAGGCGTGGGCTTTTCGACGGCGGCCAGGCCGACCCCTGCCAGCAGCGCGACAAGGATGAGGCCAAACCGGGTTTTATTCTTCAATCAGGTCTTCTCGTGTTCCGAATGACTACGATAGCATACGGCCCAGGCCTTTTCAAATGGGCCCCGGCTAGGCGGCGCCGCCATAAAAAGACCTTGAATTCGCCCAAATTCTTGGATAGAATCCAAATCGTTGAATGAGTGGGCACGACGACTGCATGCTATCATCTTTATTATCAGCGTCATCTGTTCCCGTCCGTATTGGCATCAATATTGCTGATTTCTCGCCTGGATCGAATTCTATGAATAGAGCAAAATATGCGACCCCTAAGGAGGTGAAATCAGGGAAGCCCGCAAACCCTCGTTCAGCCTTCAGCAACATCCCAAGGTATCTAAAGGAGGTCTTCATGAAGAATAGGATTCTGGCCTTTCTCGCTATCATCCTCCTTCTCGCTCCCATCGCCTTCTCCCAATCCCGGGAAACCGGCGCCATTCGCGGCGTCGTGACGGACGACCAGGGCTCCCCCCTGCCCGGCGTCAACGTGACGCTCTCTGGCGGCAACCTCATGGGCGTCCGGACCTTCGTCACGGACCCCAGCGGCGAATTCCGGTTCCCGGCCCTGCCGCCCGGCGTCTACGAGATCAAGGCCGAGCTCCAGGGATTCGGGACGGTCATCCGCGAGAAGATCCGGTTGACGACCACGTCCACTTTGGCCGTGGATTTCCAGCTGAAGCCCTCGGCCGTGACCGAGGAAGTCACGGTCATCGCTCAGTCCCCGACGGTCGACGTCAAGTCCACCGAGACGGCGTCCGTCACGCTGTCGAATGAGATCCTCAGGAACATCCCCTACAGCCAGTTCACGTCGGACATCGTCAACATGGCCCCAGGGGTCAATAACGACAGCGCCTACGGCGCTTCGTCCGGGACGGGCGTCGCCTACACCATGGACGGCGTCGGCGTCGGCGACCCCGATGCCGGCACGGCCTGGGTTTTCCTCGATCACAACATCATCGAGGAAGCCAAGATCATGGGTGTCGGGCTGCCGGCCGAATACGGCAACTTCACCGGCGTCATCTTCAACCTGGTGACGAAGTCCGGCGGCAACACCTTCGCCGGGCACA
>JADGNU010000201.1 GCA_017883305.1 Candidatus Aminicenantota bacterium
CCTTGCCGATGACCGTGCCGTCCAGGAAGTTGCCCGTGTAGAGCTGGATCCCGGGCTGGTCCGTCCAGATCTCCAGGATTCGGCCGCTCACCGGCTCTTCGACCCTGGCCGCCAGGGCCAGCGCGCCGCCGCCGCTCCTCAAAACGAAATTGTGGTCATACCCGCCCTCGACCTTGGCGATCCTCTCGCCGATCGTATGCGGTGAGGTGAAGTCGAAAGGCGTCCCGGCCACCGGAACGATCTCGCCCGTCGGAATGAGGTTCGCGGCCGAATCGACGGCCGTGATCTTGTCGGCCTCGATCTGGAGCCGATGCCCGAGAACGTCGCCTTGGCCTTCGCCCTTGAGGTTCCAATAGGCGTGGTTGGTCAGGTTGACCGGCGTCGGCTTGTCGGTCGTCGCCTCGTAGCGGATCTCGAGCTCGTTCGTGTCGGTGAGCGTGTAGACGACCGTGACCGCCAGGTTGCCGGGGAAGCCCTCCTCCATGTCCTTGCTCAGGGTGGTCAGCTTGACCCCCGTGCCGTAGGCGACCTTGACCGGCTCAGCTTTCCAGACGACCTTGTCGAATCCCTTCACCCCGCCGTGGAGGGTGTTGCCGTTGTTGTTCGGGACCAGCCGATACTCGACGCCGTCCAGCGTGAACCGGGCCTTGGCGATCCGGTTGCCGTAGCGGCCGATGATGGCTCCGAAGTACGGGTGCGTGCCGAGATAGCCCGCGAGGCTGTCGAAGCCGAGATTGACGTCGGCCAGGACACCGTTCCGGTCCGGCACTTTCAGCGACACCAGGATGGCGCCGTAGGTCATGATCCTGGCTTCGAGCCCGGAGGCGTTGGTCAGGGTATAGATGTCGACGGCCGTGCCGTCGGCGAGCCGCCCGAAGTGCTCTCGTTTGGTTTTCATCGTCGGATCTCCTTGCTCAGGGCTTTTGGCCCCCGGCGCGACCGCCTCCTTCTTGCAGGCCGGGGCGCCGAAAACCAGGGCCAGGGCGAGGACCGCAAGAAGCGCCGGTTTCATCGATAATCTCATGATTCCTCCATGCGTGGCCACATAACCATCTTTATCGCAATTCCAGCAGGATTTCAACCGCCCCGCGAGCTTCGCTCGGCTCGAACGTTGACCCCGGTCCGTCCGTATGGTATCTATTGGATACAACCATGGTCGGCACGGTCCTCAAGCACTACCTGATCGAAACGGAGCTCGGCAAGGGCGGCATGGGTGTCGTCTACCGGGCCCGGGACACCCGTCTCGGCCGCCTCGTCGCCCTGAAGATGATCACCCCGGGCCTCGTGGCCAATCCCGAGCGTCGGAGCCGCCTGCTCCTCGAGGCCCGCTCGGCCGCGGCCATTTCGCACCCGGCTATCGCCCAGGTCTATGATATCGACGAAGTCGACGGCAACCTGTTCATCGCCATGGAATACGTCGACGGCCGGACCGTCAGCCGCCTTATCGCCGACGGCGAGCTCGATCTCATGGGCGCGATCGAGATCGCCCTTCAGGTCGCCGAGGGCCTGGCCAAAGCCCACGACGCCGGCATCCTCCACCGCGACATCAAGTCCGACAACATCATGGTCACGCGGGACGGCCACGCCAAGCTCCTCGACTTCGGCCTGGCCAAGCTGGTCGAACCGGAAACGGGCGAGCCCCTCTCGCCCGTCGAGCTCTCCCGGACGCTGACCCGCGGCCGGGTCCAGACGATCCCCGGCGCGGTCATGGGCACGCTCAGCTACATGAGCCCGGAACAGGCCCGGGGCCGGGAGCTCGACCGGCGCAGCGACATCTTCTCCCTGGGCATCGTCCTCTACGAGATGGTCACGTCGGAGCTCCCGTTCAAGGGCGAAACGCCGATCGACACGATGCACGCGATCGCCTACGAGGAGGCGCGGCCGGTGACCCTCGTCCGCCGCAACCTCACGCCCGAGCTCCACCGCATCGTCTTCCGCTGCCTGCGCAAGAACCCGGACGACCGCTATCCCGACGCCCACGCCCTGGCCGAGGACCTGCGCCGCCTGAAGCACGACCTCGAGACCGGGACGACGACGAGACTTCCTGCCGGCGACCGCCTGCGACATTGGGCCGAGCGGCTGAAGATCACGTTCCCGGGAGGCTATAAGGGGATGGCCCTCCTGTTCGGGGCGATCGCCCTGGCCGTCATCCTCGTGGCCGCGAACTTCAACTGGGGCGGCCTCATCGGCCCGGCCTTCATGGTCTTCTTCCTCTACCGCTTCCTGCGCAACCGGAAAAAGCGCGTGATCGCGGCTTTCGCGAAAAAGGTCGGCAGGTTCCCCGAGGTCCGGCTGGTCACCGTCCGGGACGACCGCGTCACGGTCGTCGTCGACCAGGCCCCGGCCAAGGTCTACATCCGCATCACCGCGCTCGTCGACGAGCTCAACCGGAGCATCTTCTTCGGCCAGGACGTCAAGGCCGAGATCAAAACGGAAATCCCGGAGGCCGAGGCCAAGACCATGCTCACGCAGATGGGCGTCATCTACGCCCGCGAAGAAGGGCACCCGGGGACCAGGAAAAAGCCCACGAAGTCCTAGCCCTCATTCCCACCGCGTCCTCAACCGGGTCAGCTCCGTGCCCGACGCCGCGTTGAGGATCTGGTGGAGGTAAACCGGACCGGCGCCCGCACGCGGGACAGCTTGGACGACGGACAGGACCTCCTCCCCGTAGAAGGCCTCGGCCCTGTAGGAGATCTCGAGCTCGACCGGCCGGCTCTTTCTCAGGACCTCCGCCGGGACGGCTTCGAGCGCCCACTGGGCATAGATCGCGTTGTTGACGTGACGGTTCCAATCGATATGGACCGATTCGACGCGGAAGCGGAGCTCGGCTTCGCGGGCGGAGGGAACGGGCAGGGAGGCGAACGGGTCGTCGAGGGCCCGCTTGTCGACGGCATAGGGGATGTCGATGATGTCGTCGACCTTGAGCGGCTGCTTGCGATCGAGCCCGATGATCATCCACGAGCTCGTCGCGGTCAGGACGGGGCCGCCGTTCGCGTCGGCGATCTCGAATTCGCGGGTGGCGAAATAACCGCCCTTCCCCGACGGCCAGGTCGTGACCTCGAGCCGCTCGCCGATTCCCGGATAGCGATGGACGAGGATATGGTAGCGCGACAGGACCCAGGTCATGTTGCGCTTGACGAGGTCGCGGACCGACAGGCCCAGCCGGCCGGCATGCTCTCCGGCGGAGTCCTGGAGGAAATTGAGCAGGGTGACCATCTTGACGAGACCCCGGTCATCGGTCTCGTAGGTGTGGATCGCGTACTCTTTGAGGAAGACGAGTTCGTTCATCAGACAAGCCGTTTGAGCTCGCCGAGAAGCCGGTCGATCTGCTCCGGGGTGTGCTCCGAGAAAATGGAAGCCCGCAGGACGCCGCCGGCCGGGGCCCCGACGTACTTCGAGAGGGCGACGACGACGCCCCGGTCGAAGAGCTCCGCCTGGACCCTCTTCATGTCCTCGGCGGACTTCAGGGCCCAAGTGACGATCGGGACCGGGTTGTCGTTCGTCTCGAAGCCGAGCTTTCTCAGCCCGTTCTTCGCCTGGACCACGTTGCGCCGGAGGCGTTCGCGCCGCTGCGGATCGCGCTTAACGATCTCCAAGCCCTTGATCGAGGCGGCCATGGCCGGCGTCGGGCTCGGCGTCGCGCCCGGATAGGCGCCGCAGGTCGCCTTGATGTGATCGATAAAGGCCTTGGGCGCCGGGATGAAGCCGCCGTGGCCGCCGAAGGCCTTGCTCATGGTCCCGGCAAAGAAGCAGCGGTCTGACTTGACGCCGAAGTGCTCGAACGTGCCACGGCCGTTCGGGCCGAGGACGCCGACGGCGTGGGAGTCGTCGAGGCAGAGGTAGCCCTGATAGGGCTCGAGGGCCTTGAGAAATTCGGGGACCGGTGCGATGAGGCCGAAAGTCGGAAAAACGCCGTCGCTCATCACCAGGGGGACGTCGCCCGCCTTGAGGTTCTGCTTGAGCTTGAGAGCGAGATCCTCCGCGTCCCGATGCTTGAAGGTATAGACAGGCTTGAGCGCCGAATAAACCGCGTCCCGGATGCTGAAGTGGGCCGTCTCGTCGATAAAGATGGCCCCGACGCGGGCCTTGAGGGCCTGGACGAGAAAGAGGTTGTCGAGATAGCCCGAGACGAAATGGATCGAATCCTCGGTCCCGAAGTAGTCGGCGATCTTGCGCTCGAGTTCGAGCTGGACGGGCGTGTTGCCGAAGCCGGTCCGCGACGTGGCGCTGTGACAGCCGTACTTGCGGAAGGTGGCGATGCCGGCGGCGATGACTTCCGGGTGGCCGTGGAGGGCAAAATAGCCCGTGCCTCCGAAATAGAGGCAGCGCCGGCCGTTGATCACGGTCTCGGGTCCCGGCGCGCTCTCCATGACGAAACCCCCGGGAGGCAGGCCGCCCTCGCCGCCGAGCTCGGGTTCATCATCGGCAAAGAGGCGCCCCAGCGCGGGATTCAGGGCCAGAAACCCGGCCAGAGATTTGGCCAGGAATTCGCGGCGGCCAGGCATCCCGGGCTCGATTTCCTGAGGAGCATGTTTTTGGGACATGGAAAAACCTCCTATGAAGTGTCAGGTCCGACTGGATCCGCGGATCGTCGGGATCCGCTCGCCGTCCAGGCGGACGTATTCCTTGAACAGATTGACGGTCAGGCAGGAATGAACGGGCAGGATGAACAGAATATCCCCGGCCTTGATCCTTTTCAGCTCCGGGGCCGTAGTTTTGACAATGCCGTGCTCCTGGGAGATCGACGAGACCGCCGTCGCCGGAAGGACCCGGCCCCACCCGGGTCCGCGGCCCCGGCAGACCCGGCCGTAAATCCGGCCTTCCCGGCTCGTCGGAAGATCTTCCTTGGACAGGTGGATCGCGCCGCCATAGATGACGGCTTCGCGTCTGGCCGGATGCGTCGATACGACAGGGCAGGCCACGGCCGCGGCGATGACCTCCTCTCCGCAAGTTCCGAGCTCGAGTTGCATCACGTCGTTGAGGATGAAGTTGCCGGGACGGATCTCGTCGGCGTCGCCAAAATCCTCCAGCCGGGTGCACGATGGCGTATCGCCGACTGAGATCTCGAGGCCTTCGAAGCCGGCCGCGGCCAAAACTCGCCGGGCGCTGCGCATCTTTCGCATGGCGTCCGCGTGGACACGGGCCAGCGCGCAGAGGGTCCGCGCCGAATAGGTCCGGCCGTTGTGAGTCAGCAGGCCGCACAAGCGGAGCCCCGGCCGGCGGGAGACCTCGCGACATGTCCGGGTCAGGAGGTCCCGGTCATTCCAGTCCACCCCGGCCCGGTTGCAGCCGACGTTGACCTTGACCCAGATATCCACGGGCCTGGGGATCTCCCGGCTGAGCTCGGCCAATCCGTCCGG
>JADGNU010000202.1 GCA_017883305.1 Candidatus Aminicenantota bacterium
CCTCCTCGAAAAGCCCGGCCACGAGCTCCGGATCGAAGCCCGCATCCGGACCGACCACGCCCCGCGCCGCGTCAACCTCAATCTCAACACCCAAAAGACGACCGACTTCCACAGCCATCTCATGGAGTACGATCTGGCCGAGACCGGGACGTGGTACACGATCAGCATGACCACTCGCGGGTTCAAGGGTAGGCCGGGCGACACCGTCAACGCCCAGATGGCCCTGATGGACTGGGGCCTCGGTAGCTATCGCGTCGACGTCGATTATTTCAAGGTCGACGTCGTCGACGCCGCAAAGACGGGACCGGACCTGGGTCCGCCCATCCCCTACCATCCGCCGGTCTCTGACCCGACGTCGTTCTCGGTCCGGGTCCCCGTTGCCGCCGACATGACCGTCGATCTCGCCGAACCCGGGGTCAATCTCAACGGTTGGACGATCACGGACGCCGGCGGCAAGGCCGCCATCATCTCGGCCGGCGGAACACGGGTGGCCCTTCTCCGCTGGGACTTCGGCACTCTCGCGGGACGGAAGGTCGCCGGGCCGGGCCTCCTCGAGCTGACGACCCGCTCTCTCGAGCTATCGACGGACGAGCGCCCCGACTTCGGCCTCCTCAGGGTTGTCGAGACGATCGGGGGGGAACCGGTCTGGGACGAGCGGACGTCCACGTGGACGGGGCTTTCGAGGGGCGCGCCGCGCGATCTCGTCCTCGACCCGCAGATGATCATCGATTGGCCTGTAACGGCCGGGGACGGGGGCAAGACCTATCTGACCATCCCCATCCCTGTTCTCCAGCGCTTGATCGACGGCAAGACGCTCGGCATCGCCCTGACGCCTCTCGGCTCCATCGACGCCTCGTTCTATGCGCGCGAGGGCCGCGGCGGCGCGGCGGCCGCCAGGCTCCTCTTCAACCTTAAGGAGAGATAAATGGAAGCGACGACCCCGGTGAAAACACGGCTTCTCTCGCTCGACGCCCTGCGCGGCTTCGACATGTTCTGGATCATCGGCGGCGACGCCTTCTTCCGGTCCCTGGCCGAGGTGACGAACTGGGGCTGGGCCCGCGGCTGGGCGGCGCAGCTCGAGCACGCCGAGTGGGCCGGGTTCCATTTCTACGACCTCATCTTCCCCTTGTTCATGTTCATCTCGGGGGTGGCCATCCCGCTCTCGCTCTTGGCCAAGGCCGAGACGGCCGCCGACAAGCGGCCGATCTATCTCAAGCTGATCAAGCGGGCCCTGCTCCTTGTTTTTCTGGGATTCGTCTATAACCACTTGACGGACCTCCAGTTCGCCACCCAGCGCTACGCCAGCGTCCTCGGGCAGATCGGTTTGGCCTATCTCTTCGCCGCCCTGATCATGCTCAACGTGCGCAGCCTCGGGGGGCGTCTGGCCGCCCTGACGGGCATCCTCGCCGGATATGCGGCCGTCCAGCTGCTCGTCCCGGTGCCGGGTATCGGCGCCGGCGTGCTGACGCCCGAGGGCTCGATCAACGGCTGGATCGACCGGCTTCTCCTGCCGGGTCGGCTCTACGACAAGATCTTCGACCCGGAGGGCATCCTCTGCATACTCTCGGCCACTTCCGTGACGCTGATGGGCGGCCTGGCCGGCCTTGTCCTCAAGTCCCAAAAACTCGCCGCCTATCGCAAGACCATCATCCTCGCAGCGGCCGGGATGGGCCTGTCAATCACCGGCTACGTCCTCGGCGGCTTCTATCCCATGATCAAGAAGGCCTGGACGGCGACCTTCGACATCTACGCGGCCGGGCTTTCGTTCATCCTCCTGGCCCTATTCTTCCTCGTCATCGATGTCTGGAAGCTCCAGAAATGGTCGTTCGCTTTCCGTGTCATCGGCCTGAATTCGATCACGATCTACCTGGGGACGCGGATGATCGACTTCGACTATACGAGCAAGTTCTGGTTCGGCGGGCTGGCCCGGCTCGCGGGAACGTCCGGCGTCCTCGTCCTCGAAGCGGGCGCGATCGTCGTCGAGTGGCTGGTCCTCTATTTCCTTTACAGGAAGAATGTCTTCCTGCGCGTCTGAACGGCCTGCGGCCTGCCGTGCCGTCTACCGAGCGCGGCCGCCCGGCGGCAGGTTCTCCTCGAAGAAGCGGGTGAACATCGTGTAGAGGTGGAGCGTCGTCCCCTGTCCCTCGGTGATGCCGTGCGAACGGTTCGGGTAGGCCATCATGCGGAATTGTTTGTTAGCCGCCACGAGCGCGTTGACGAGGAGCTCGAAGCCCTGGTAATGGACATTGTCGTCCCCTGTGCCATGGACGATAAGGAGCTGCCCTTTCAGGTCCTTGGCGAAGGTGATGGGCGAGCCGTTCTTGTAGCCTTCGGCATTGTCGCCGGGCAGTCCCATGTAGCGCTCCTGATAGATCGTGTCATAGAGCCGCTGGTCAGGGACCGAAGCCACGGAGAGGCCGGCCTTGTAGAGGTCGGGATAGCGGAACATGGCGTTGAGGGTCATCGACCCGCCTCCGCTCCAGCCCCAAACGCCGACGCGCTCGGCGTCGACGAAAGGCCACGAGGCCACGGCCGCCCGGACCGCCGCCGCCTGATCGGCCGACGCCAGGATGCCGATCTGCCGATAGATCGATTTGCGCCAGGCGCGGCCGCGAGGCGCCGGCGTGCCGCGGTTGTCGAAGCTCGCGACGATATAGCCCCGTTGAGCCAGCATCAGGTGCCAGAGATAGCCGCCGCCGCCCCAGCCGTCCTGAACGGTTTGGCCGGCCGGCTCGCCGTAGACGTAGACGAGCAGTGGATATTTCCTGGACGGATCGAAGTCGGGCGGCAGGATGCGCCAGCCGTCGACCTGGACGCCGTCGCCGATCGCGAGCTTGAAGAACTCGGCCCGTTTCCGGGACAGGGCCCCGACCTTGGCCCGGAGCTCCTTGTTGGCCGCCAGCGTCCGGATGGCGTCGCCTTTCGGCAGCCGCACCAGCTCGGTCACCGGGGGCTCGTCGAGGGTTGAAAACGAGTGGAAGGCCCAGCGGGCCGAGGGGGAAATGTCGAACCGGTGGATGCCTCCCTGCCCGGCGGGCCCGACGAGCTCCGGCTTGCCCTTCCCGTCCATCCGGACGCGATAAAGGAAGCGCTTGGTCGCGTCGCTGAGCGAAGCCGTGACGTAGAGCCAGCCGCCCTTCTCGTCGACGGCGTTGACGCTCAGAACGTCGTAGTCGCCCGGCGTCAAGAGCTTGGCCTGGCCCCCGTCGCGGCCGACCGCGTAGGCGTGCTGCCAGCCGTCGCGCTCGCTGAGCCACAACAGGCGCTGGCCGCGGTCGAGCCAGACGAAGTCGTCCATGATCTCGACCCAGGCCTTATCGGTATCCGTGAACATCGTCCGGACCCCGCCCGTCGTGACGTCGCCAATAAGGACGCTGAGCGTGTTCTGAAGGCGGGTGAGATGCTGCAGGACGACCTCATGCGAGTTGCCGGCCCACTCGAGCCGGGCGATATAAGTGTTCGACGGGTCACCCGGCGTCCTCATCCAGACGACGGGCCCGCCCGCGGCCGGGACCACGCCGGCCCGGACGGCAGAATTCGGCTGGCCGGGCTTGGGATGCTTGAAGCTCGTGGTCACCGGGTAGAGGCTGTCGGTGTTGTTGATCATGGTGAAGACCGGCACGCGCGTCGTATCGAACTGCCAGAAAGCGATCGAGACGCTGTCCGGGCTCCAGCGGAAGCCGTCACGGATGCTGAACTCCTCTTCGTTGACCCAATCGGCCGTGCCGTTGATGACGTCCGGGCCCCCGTCGAAGGTTAGCTGGACCACCCGTCCCGTGGCCAGGTCTTCGGCATAGATGTTGTTCTTGACGACATAGGCGGCCTTCCGGCCGTCGGGCGAGAGCTTGGCGAACATCAGGCTCGAGGCCTCGAAATCCCGGCCGAGCTGGCGGAGGCGGCCGGTGGCCAATTCGTAGGTCCAGAAGTCGCCGCGCGTGTTCTGGCGCCAGACGCGTTTCGAGTTGGTGAAGACGATGAGCACCTTGCCGTCGGGAGACCAGGCGTAGTCCTCGATGTCCAGCGGCCCGGAGGCGGCGGCCGGGACGAGCCTGGCCGCGGGGACCAGAACCGAGCGCCCACCGGTTTCAGCGCGGTAGAGAACGAGGTCGCGGCCGCCTTTCGCCTGCGCGCTGGGCTCGAGCGTCGTGTAGGATTCGCCATCGCTCATCCAGCGGGCCGGGCCGAAGCGCTCGGCGGCGAATTCGCGGCCGGCGAAGATCCGCTCGACGGTCAGGACGGGGTCGAAGGCTTTCTCCGGCACGGGCTTTTCCTGGGCCGGGGCAGCAAAGGTGGAAACCCCAACGAGGAGGAGGGCAAAGAGGACGAGGGTCTTCAGGCGTCGGGTCATGGCGGTGGACCTCCCTGAGTGTTGGTTCATTGGGGCGTCAGGATATAGGTGCGGCCGGGCTCGGTCTTGAATTCGATGAGCCCGGCGTCGGGGGAAGATGTCCTGATCATCTCAGGCAACGACATGACGGACAGGGGGAACGGGATCCGGACGCGGCAAGTTCCGCCGATAGTGGACAGGATGGTCGCCCGCCAGAGTTTGCCGTTCTGCCATTTCAGGCCGACCTCGAATCCGCCTCGGGCCCGCAGCCCGCGGACCTCCCCGCTAAGCCAGGATTCGGGAAGGGCCGGCAGGAATTCAATCTCGCCATTCTGTGATCGGAGCAGCATTTCGGCGATGGCCGCACTGAAACCGAGAGCGCCGTCCACCTGGAGGGCGCCGCTGCAGATCGAAAACAGGCTCGCTGTCGTATAGGTGTTCATGGCGAACCGGAGGTTCTCCATGGCCCGGCCCGCCTCGCCGAGGCGGGCCCAGCAGGCCGCCTTCCACGCAGACGACCAGCCATTGCCCGGAAGACCGCGTTGGTCCAGGACGAACCGGGCCGCTTGGGCCGCCCCGCCCGTCTGGCGCCCCGAGATCTCATGGCCCGGGAAAAGGCCCCAGAGCCCCGAGATGTGACGATGGCTCTTCTCCGTCTCGTCCCAGTCTTCGAGCCATTCCTGGAGATTGCCGCGGCGGCCGATGCGTATCGGGGCGAGCTTGGCCCGCGTTTCCAGCACCTTGGTCCGGAACTCCGCGTCGACGCTCAGGATCTTGGCAGCCTCGGCCACCTGACCGAAGAGCGCGTCGAGAATGCGCATGTCGATGGTCGAGCCGGCGCAGATGGAAGTCGTCGTCATGAAGGTCGTGATCTCGTCGAAGAACGGCAGCTGGCCGGGCACGGCCGGGAAGTTCTCCGGCGAGGTCGAAGGATCGGTGACCAGCCAGCCGTAGGTCGGGTGGAGGACAAGAAAATCGAGAAAGAACTCGGCGCTGCCCTTCAGGACAGGATAATAA
>JADGNU010000203.1 GCA_017883305.1 Candidatus Aminicenantota bacterium
CTCGGAATGCTCGGCAGGTCTTCGTTCCAGGAACGCCTGACGGCCATCCTCAAGCAAAAAATCACGACGATGGAGGTCAAGATGAAAACCAAGATCACGTTGGGCCTGGCCCTTGTCGCGGCCGTGGCCCTCATCGGGACGGCCCGGCCGGCCGTCGGCATCGAGAAGAGCGCCGTCACGACAAGCCTCGTCGAGCCGGCCGCTCCGGCGCCCGCTTCCATGGACGCCGCACGGACTTCACCGATTTCTCAAGAGGCCCAGGCGGCGAAAGCGGCCGTCCAGGAGAAACAAAAGGAACAGGAAAAAGCGAAGGCGGCGGAGAAGGCCAAAGAGGCGGAGAAGGCGGCCAAGGAAAAGGCCGTGACGGCCAAGACGATCGTCATCAAGCCCGTGGGCGAAGAAGGCGAACCGATCGAGGTCACGATCACCGAGGGAGACACGACCAAGACGCTCTTCCTGGAGAAGTCCCTGACCATCACCAAGGACAAGGACGGCAAAGTCCTCATCCTCACGCCTGAGGGCAAGGAGCCCATCATGCTCAAGGGCGAGCCCCTGCGGCTGGAGATCAAGGGCGGCGGCCTCGAGGTCATTAGAGAGGGCAAACCCCTGACCATCGGCGAAGGCGGCGTCTACAGGATCGTCGAAAAGTCGGAGGCCGGAGAAGCCGCCCCAGAGGTCATCGTCAAGAGGATCAAGGAGATCAAGCCTGGCGAGAAATGGGTAGCTGGTGAACCCGCCAAGGAAGCGCAGACCGTCAAGATCGTCACGAAAGGCGTGGCCGGGACGGCCTGGACGATCGAAGAGCCCGAAAAGGGCGAAGCTGTCTGGGTGGCCAAGGAAGTCCCCGGCAGACCCATCTTGGAGAAAAGGGTCGCGGGAAGCGGCAAGGCCTTCGCGTTCTCCGCGGCCTCGGGCAAGGAGATGTTGGAGAAGGTCCAGGCTTTGCAGGAACAGGTCCAGGCCATCAAAGCCAAGAAGATGGACCTCTCCGCGCTCGAGGAATCGCTGAAGAAGCTCGAGGCCGAGCTTAAAGCGAAGGAGGATCAGCTCAAGACCTTCACCTACGAGTTCGACAAGGAACCGGTCGAGTATGTCTTCTCCAAGAGGATCGGCGGAGACGAGGCCGGGGACAAGGAGAACGAACGGATCAGCGTCAGCGCCAAAGCCACAGACACCGGCAAGGGTGCGATCAATATCATTCTTACCGGAAAGAAGGGCGATGAAGGGAAGAAATCCTTCGAGCTGGCACTGACGAAGCTGAAGAAGGAGTTGCCCGAGGGCTACACCATCTCCAGTCAGAGCTATGAGCCGGAGGACGGAACGATGCGCTTCGAGATCGTTGCGGCCGAGGGCAAGAAGATGGAAGAAAGCCTCATCCGCAGGCTCGTCGAGACGCTCCAGGAAGAGACCAAGAAATAGTCGGCCATCCGTTCGGGATCACTTCGGGGACACGCACCGAACGTGCGTGTGCCCTTTCTTTTTCGCGCCTATTTCTTTACTCTGATCGGATAGGCCGGCCTCTTAGGCTGCGCCGGGGGGTTGGCTTTGAGCTCTTCCAGCGCTATCTGGATGGCCCGCTCGAGCTGGGGGTCGCGGCCGGCGATGACGTCGCGGGGCGTCTGCTCGACCTCGACGTCCGGCGAGATGCCCACGTTCTCGACGCCGAATCCGTTCTCATCCCAGAAGGCCAGGTTCGGGGCGGTCACCATGCCGCCGTCCATCAATGCGGGGAAGCCGAGGGTGCCGACAAGGCCGCCCCAGGTCGTCGTGCCGACGAGCTTGCCCATGCCGAACTTCCGCCACATGTAAGGCAGGAGGTCGCCGCCCGAGCCGGCCGCCTCGTTGATGATCATGACCTTGGGGCCTTGGATGGAGGCGCTCGGGGTCTTCAGGTCGGCCCCATAGCGCATGGCCCAATAGGCGGAGGCCGGCTTCCTCAGCCAATCGAGGTAGTAATCGGCGACCGATCCTCCCCCGTTGAAGCGCTCGTCGACGATGATGGCCTCCTTGTCGGCCTGGGGGAAGAAATAGCGCTTGAAGTAGATGTGGCCGAGGGTCGTCGTATTCGGCACGTAGACGTAAGCCACGCGGCCTTTGGTCGCCTCATGGACCTTGCGAATGTTGCCCTCGACCCAGTCGCGGTTGCGCAGGGCGCCCTCATCGGCGACGGGAACGACCTTGATCCTCCGTGAGTTGGTGCCCTCGGCGTTGGGGCCGACGGTGATCTCGACGATCTTTCCGGCCGTCGCTTCGAAGGGGGCAAAGAGGTTGTTGGGCGGGACGAGGTCCCGGCCCTCGACGGCCAGGAGATACTCGCCGGCCGCGACTTCGGCGCCGGGTTCGGCGAGCGGGGCGCGGAGCTCGGGCGTCCAGTTCAGCCCGCCGTAGATCTTCTTGAAGCGGTAGCGGCCGTTCTCGACGGCGTAGTCCGCGCCGAGCAGGCCGCCGGCGACGCGGGCCGGCTGGCCGAGGAAATCGCCGCCGCCGACGCGGTGGTGGCCGACGGCGAGCTCCGAGCACATCCACTGGATGAGCCGGTTGAGATCGGCCCGGCAGGCCAGGTGCGGCAGGAAGGCCGCATACTTCGCTTTCATGGCCCCCCAGTCCGCGCCGTGGAAATTCGGATCGTAGAAGAAGTCGCGGTTGATGCGCCAGGCCTCGTCGAAGATCTGCGGCCATTCGGCCAACGGCACGACGCGGACCTCGATCGAGTCGGTGGCGAGCTTGCCCTGGCCGGGCTGTGGCTTGCCGCTTGTCGGCAAGATCGTCCAGGCCCCGCGGGAGGCGACGAGCATCTTCTTGCGGTCGGCGGTCAGCTGGAAGCCGTCGTTCACCGGGCCGAAGGCCTCGTCCTTGCGGCTGGTGAGATCGAAGACGTGGATCGACGAATCGCCCGGACCCCCCGACGTCGGCGTTGGCGGTGGATCTTCCTTGCGGAAGAAGATCTTGCCGCTCTCGCCCGCCTGGAGGTTGCTGTAGACGCCGGCGGGGATGGGCGCGGCGACGATGCGGTCGTCGAGGCCGTCGAAATCGATGCGGACCGCGTTGGGGGTCTTGGCCGGCTCGCCCGGCTTGGCCGTGTCCGCAGCCGGGGCCGGCTTTTCCCCGGGCTTCTCCCCCGCGGCCTTCTCGTCCTTGGGCTTCTCCTCGTCGCTCTCTTTGGCCAGCGGGTTGGGCAGGTCTTTGCGCAACACGGCCAGGTACAGGGCCGACGTCCGCCGCATGTCGGCGTTGGACATGTCGAACCACTGGCGGACGGGCCCGGCGTCGGTCGAGGCCAGGAACCAGAGGTATTTGCCCTCGGCATCGAACGTCGGCTCGTCGACGTCGCTCAGGCCGTCGGTGACAGGGAACGACTTGTTCTGGTCGAGGGAGAAAACGTAGACGCGCCGGAAGAAGGTCGGCGTGCCGAGGGTGTAAGCGATCCACTTGGAGTCCGGGCTCCAGGAGGTGCCCATCACGGACTGACCGCCGGGCTGGTAGAGATATTCCGAGGCGATCCTCTTCACGGCGCCGGTCTTGATGTCGAGCCAATAGAGCGCGAGGGAATTGTCGGCGAAGGCGATCTTGGCGCTGTCGGGAGACCAGTTCGGCGAGCCGTAGAAGCCCGAGCCGCCGATCTTGAATTTCTTCGGCTCGCCTTTCCCGTCCTGGCCCCGGACATGAAGCTCATATTCGCCGGAGGCGTCGGAGAAGTAGGCGATCGACTTGCCGTCGGGGGACCAGGCGGGCGTGCGCTCGTGGACGCCGGGCGTCTGCGTCAGGTCGCGCGGGTCGCCCTTTTCGGCCGGGACGGTGACGATGTCGCCGCGGAATTCGAAGACGGCCCGGGCCCCGGTCGGCGAGACCCCGTCGGCCGCGATCCACTGCGATCCCTTGGCAAAGCGCTCGCGCAGCTCGGGCAGGTCGGTGGCCACGCCGATCGTCAGGCGGCGGCTCTGGCCTTGGCCGACATCATAAAGGTGGAGCGAGCCGGCCTGCTCGAAGATGATCCGGCCGGCCCCGGCCGAGGCCGAGAGGACCGGGAAGTCCTTGAACTCGGTCAGCTGCTTGACCTCCTTGGAACCCGTATCATAAGAAAAGAGGTTGAACTCCCCGTTGCGGTCCGAGCGGAAGTAGACCGTCCGGCCGAGCCACATCGGGTCGACGTCGTTCGACCGGCCCTGGGGTTGGGGCAGCTTCTCGATGCCGAAGTCCAAGGCGTTGAAGATCCAGATCCGCGAGAACCGGCCGCCGCGATAATTTTTCCACTCGTTGAAGGCTTCGGGAAAGGGATTGTAGGCGATGAAGCGGCCATCGGGTGAGATCTCGGCGTCGGAGGCGTAGGGGATCTTCAGCATCCCGGCCTCGCCGCCGGCGACCGGCACGGTGAAGAGCTGCGAGTAGGCGCGGTTGTTCGAGAACCGGCCCTAGGCGAAGAGGACGGACTTGCCGTCCGGGGTGAAGCCCAGCACGATGTCGGGCGACGGATGCCAAGTCAGGCGCCGGGGAACGCCGCCGCCGGCCGGGACGATATAGACGTCGGTGTTGCCATCGTACTGGCCGCTGAAGGCGATGAAACCCCCGTCGGGCGAGAAGGCGGGATTGGATTCCGCGCCGGGGTCCGAGGTCAGCCGCCGGACGTTGCGGCCCTCGAGGTCGGCGGTCCACAGGTCGTTGGCGTAGACAAAAGCGATCCGCTCGGCCGAGACGGCCGGACGGGTCAGCATCTTCGTGTCGAGCGTGTCGACGGCGGCGAGCCGTGTCGCGCCGAGGAGCGCGAACAGGACGAACCCCCAAAGGAACGTTCCGGCAAGATGCGTGGATCTTTTCATGACGGCCTCCTCAAAGGGACAGTACCGTCAATATACGACCGCCCCGCCGGCCCGTCAATTTGAAAGTGGGGACGCTTCCGTTTTCCGGCCCTCCGGCGTTGACCCGGGCGACGGGATTCGATTATGATGTCCCGGACAGATGGCCAGACCGCCACGCGACTTCACCGAGGTCCAGCAGCGTCAGCGCCGCAAGAGCCTGCCCCTCTTCGCCGCCGTCCTCCTTTTCCACTTCGCCGCCCTCGGGCTCATCGGGCTGGCCTTCCTGGCCACGTTCGGCCTCTTCCTCGGCACGGGCCTCACGTCCTCCCCCGGCTTCTGGCCGCGCTTCGTCGCCGTCGATCTCGCCGTCGCCCTGGTCGTCGCATTCTTTCATTTTCAGGATGCCCGCAAGAACGGCCCGCGCGTCATCCTGCAGCGCCTCCAGGCGGCGACGCCGGACGCCTCCGACCGCTATCACGTCCAGCTCCTCAATACGGTCGACGAGATCCG
>JADGNU010000030.1 GCA_017883305.1 Candidatus Aminicenantota bacterium
GAGGGCGGCAACGACAACATGGATGCCAGCTGGGATACCGTCTTCTTTTCCGACGGCAAGGTCGACGCCGAAGGCTACACGGTCGAGATGGCCATCCCTTTCAAGAGCCTGCGCTTCCCGAACGAGGACCTCAAGACCTGGAACATCGTCCTCGGCCGCAACCTCCCCCGAACGGGGGAGGTTCTCCTCTATCACCATTTTTCGCGCGACATCCCCGGGCTCCTGTCCAACGGCCGGCAGTTCATCATCCGGGGGGCTGTCGAGCGCAGCCGCAACGTCGAGGTCATGCCCTTCGTAACTTCCCTTTACCGGGGGGGCCAAGCCACGGACCCGTCGGGCGATCCCGTCCGGCGGATGGACGTCCAGCCCGGGGCCAATTTCAAGCTCGGCCTGAGCTCGAATACGACCCTCGACCTGACGGCCAACCCGGACTTCAGCCAGATCGAGGCCGACGAGCCTCAGATCGACTACAACCTTCGCTACGCCCTGCGCTACAACGAGAAACGGCCCTTCTTCCTCGAAGGCATGGAGATCTTCAGCTCGCCCGAGATCGAGACGGTCTACACCCGCCAGATCAGCGATCCTATCTTCGGCGCCAAGGCTTCCGGCAAGAGCGGCCGATTCACCTACGGCCTGCTCTCGGCCTACGACATGCACCCCGCCGAAAGCCTCTGGGAGATCCCCTCCGGCGCCCCCGCGAACGATACCCGGGCCTTTTCCAACATCTTCCGGACTAAGGCCGACGTCGGGTCGGGTTCCTACGTCGGGTTCACCTTGACGGACAAGGAGCTGGGAGGCGGCAACTGGAGCCGCCTCGCCGGCGTCGACGGCCAGCTCCGCTTCAAGAACCGCGTCTTCTTCAGCTTCCAGGCCCTGGGTTCGAAGGCGAGCGCCGAAGGCGAGAGGCCGTCCCTCGCCCCGGGACTTTACGCGGACCTCTATTACACGAACAAGCACTGGACCTTCGGCGGATATTACACGGCCATGCATCCCGACTTCCAGGCCTCCCTGGGCTTCGTCAACCGGACGGACTATCGCTCCACGGGCGCCTACGCGTCGCTGCGGCTCTACCCCGATAAAAAATATCTCAACCAGGTCCAGTTCCGGATCCAGGCCGGGAAGCGGATCGGCTACGCCGACAGCATCACCCAGGACACCTGGATCCGCCCTCAGATCCAGCTCCGCCTGACCGAATTCAACCAGGTCTTCGTTGAGTACGAGGCCGGCTTGGAGCGCTTCGCCGGCGTCGATTTCAGGAAGCAGGGGCTCTCGGTCGAGTCCCAGTTCACCTTCATCAGCTGGATGCCCTTCAACCTCGTCTTCGAGACGGGCGACAGCATCAACTACGACCCCGAGGACGCGTTCCTCGGGTACCACAACACCTACGGCGTGATGGCCACCTTCAAGCCCAGCAAGCGCCTCCAGCTGGGGGTCGACCTCAACAAAGAGACGTTCTGGCGCTCGGCCGGCGGGGAGCGGCTCTGGGATTACAACGTCGTCCGCCAGCGGACGACTTACCAGCTCAGCAAGACGCTCTCGTTCCGGGCGATCGTCGATTACAATTTCTTCTACAAGCAAGCCTTCGGCAGCCTCCTCGCGAGCTGGGTCCTCCGCCCCGGGACCGTCTTCTTCCTCGGCTTCGACAACAACTATCTCCGTGACACATTCGGTCACCTCGTCCGGGACAACTACAACGTCTTCATCAAGTTCTCCTACTGGTGGCGCCTCTAATACGGTGACACACAACTAAATACACTTAATTATCAGGCCGCTCCTATCATGCAGGTCCTTCTCTGAATTAAGTGTATTTAGTTGTGTGTCACCGAATCAGGTGCTAAGATAACCGCGCCGGGGATCACCATGGCCAAGTACCGCTGCCGCATCTGCCATTTCATCTACGTCGAAAAGACCGAAGGCATCTTTTTCGACGATCTCTTCGACGACTGGACCTGTCCGGTCTGCGGCGCGCCCAAGTCCGAATTCGCACGGCTCGATGACGAGCCCGAACCCCTCTCTTCGCAAGCGGCGACCCCTCCGCCGCCCGCGTCCGTCCCGCCCGATCCTGTCCCGCCCGAGCCCTTGCGGGATCCCAAAAGCCTCGAGGACTTCCGCCGCGCTTCCGACGATCTCGAGATCCACATGGCCGACATCCATCATATGGCCCAGACCGGCGAATCGGTCATCGAGCCGATGCGCTCGCGCAAGCCCGTCGTGTCCTGGGACGACATCCTGATCCTCGGGGCCCAGCTGGCCCGCCTGCCGCTCGATCGAGGCGAGGCGGTCGACACGAAGACGGTCATCGGGCCGAAGGCGCAAAAGCCGCTGGTCATCGGAACGCCGATCATCGTCAGCCACATGTCGTTCGGGGCGTTGTCGAAGGAGGCGCATTCCGCCCTGGCCCTGGGCAGCGGCGCGGCCGGGACGGCCATGTCGTCCGGCGAAGGCGGCATCCTGCCCGAAGCCCTGGGCCTGGCCCAAAAATACATCTTCGAGTACGTCCCCAACCGCTACAGCGTCACCCCGGAGAACCTCGAGCGCGTCGACGCCGTCGAGATCAAGTTCGGCCAGTCGGCCAAGCCCGGCATGGGCGGGCATCTGCCCGGCGGCAAGGTGACGCCCGAGATCGCCGCCATCCGGGGCTTCCGCGAGGGCCTGGACATTACGAGCCCCTCGCGCTTCCCCGACATCGCCACCCGCGAAGACCTCCGGCGCAAGGTCGACGAGCTGAGGGCTCTCTCGAAAGGCCGTCCGATCGGCATCAAGATCGCCGCTGGCCACATCGAGGCCGATCTCGAGTTCGCCCTCTCCGCCGGCCCCGATTTCATCACCATCGACGGCCGGGCCGGGGCGACCGGGGCGGCCGTCAAGCTGATCAAGGATGCGACATCGATCCCGACGATCTACGCCCTCGACCGCGCCCGCAGGTACTTCGAGGGGAGGGGCATCAAGGACGTGACGCTTATCGCGACCGGCGGCCTGCGCGTCTCCTCGGACTTCGCCAAGGCCCTGGCCCTCGGCGCCGGCGCCGTGGCCATCGGCACCGCCGCCCTCATGGCCATCGGCTGCCAGCAGTTCAGGATCTGCGACACGGGACGCTGCCCCATCGGCATCGCCACCCAGGACCCTGGATTACGGGCCCGGCTCGACGTCGACGAGGCGGCCCGAGGGCTGGCGAATTTCCTCCGCGTCTCGACCGAGGAGCTCAGTGATTTCGCCCGGCTCACCGGCAATTATAGTGTCCACATGCTCTCAGTCCGCGACCTCGTCACGACGAGCTCCGAGATCTCCGACCACACCTCGATCCCCCACGCCTGACCCCGACTCCTGTCCGAGTGAGAATCCTTGCTCCCTCCCGCCGTCTTAATTAGCGTGAGCGGCTGGCCCTTCGAATTTGACAAGACTTCAGGTATGCCTTAACGTAATACCGTTAGGTTCATCATGCCCAAGGCCAAGATCGCCATTTCGATGGACGAGAGCGTTCTCGGGGAGTTGGATCGTCTCGTTCGAAACGGCGTCTTCGCCAACAGGAGCCGGGCCATCGAAGCCGCGGTCAGGGACGAACTCGCCCGGCGGGACAGGGTCCGCCTGGCCGCCGAATGCGCCAAGCTCGACCGGGCCGCCGAGAAGGAATTGGCCGAGGAAGGCCTCTCCGAGGAGTCCGCCGAATGGCCCGAATACTGAGAGGGGAGATCCGCTGGGCCGACCTCAGTCCGGCCCAGGGCCATGAGCAGAGCGGCCGGCGGCCGGTGCTGATCGTCAGTCACGACGTTTTCAATGAGCGTTCCGGGACCGTCATCGCCATGGCCATCACCAGCCGGCCTCAGAAGGCCGGATTCCCGTTGACCTTGGAGATCCGCGTAACGGGACTTCCCAAGAAGTCCTGGATAAAGATCAGCCAGATCCGTACGCTGGCCGTGGACCGGATCGGCAAGCTGGCGGCTGTTCTTTCTCCCGAAGAGCTTGCCCGCGCCCTCGAGGGCCTGGACGAGATCGTCGGGGGATAAGTCTCGACGAGATTCCGGGAGGGGACACGTCCTTTTTGTACGTGTCCCCGCAGCGCGTCTCGTTCCCCGGCGCTCAGTGCTTTGAGATCCAGTTCGCGATGTCGTCGATGACGTACGGTGCGACGCTGCCGTGCTTCTGCATGTATTCGAGCGGCGTGATGATCCCCTCGCCTTCGAAGAAGAGATGGTTGAGCTTCGGATAAAGGTGGAATTCGACGTCCTTCCGCCCGCCCAGCGCCTTCTTCCAGTTCTCGAGATCCTCCGTCGTCACCTGATAATCGCGGCCGCCCTGCAGGATGAGCATGGGCTTGGCGACCGACTTGGCCATCTCGGGCGGGTTGTAGCCGCGGACGTCGAGCCAGTAGGCCGGCATGGCCCCTATGAGCTTCGTCGTCGAGCTCCTGTCGGCGTCCGTGAGGGCTTTGATCTTGGCGACCTCGGACTTGAGGGCCTCGAGCTTCTTCTTGTCGTCCTCCGAAACGGCGCCGCCAGCCAGCCCATAGAGATAGGTCATTTGACGGAGGATCGTATCGTCGAGCGGCTGGGTCAGGCCGGCCATGCTGATGAAGCCGGCGAGCTTCAGGGCCTTGGCCGCGACCGCGATCCTCGGCATCAGGAAGCCGCCCAGGCTATGCCCCAGGATGAAGACCCTCCCGCGGTCGATCCCCTTTGTCCTTTCGAGGAGAGCGGCCGCGGCCAGGGCGTCGTCGATCGTCTCTTCTTTGACCGTCATCGTCGCCTCGAGCTTGGGGTCGGCCAGGATCCTGGCCTGAAAGACCTTGCTGCGTTTGTCATAGCGCAGGACGGCGATGCCGCGGGACGCCAGCCCCCAGGCCAGGTCCTTGAACGGCTTGTTGGGGCCGAGCTCTTCGTCCCTTCCGTTCGGCCCGGAGCCGTGGACGAGGACCAGCGCAGGGAACGGCCCGGCGCCCATCGGCATGGTCAATGTCCCCGGCAGGGCCCAGTCTCCCGAGCCCACGGTGACTTCCGTCTCCTCGAACTTGGCCGGGTCGGCGTACGCGGGCGGCTCGTACTTCGCCGGCGGCGCCGTCGGCACGAAGCCGAGACCGGCGATCTTGCCGGTCTTGTCGAAGACGACGCGCGCGTCCAAGGTCGCTTTCTCGAACTCGCAGGTGACGAGGACGATCTCGTAACCCTGAAGCTGGTCGCGCCGCGCCCCGGCTTGCTTCTTGAACGCCCCGAGCTGGGCCGGCAGCTGCTTTCTCCACATGGTCTCGAGCTTGTCCGGCCCGGAGAGCTTGAGCATGGTCGCGTCGAAATCGCGAACGGCCAATTGGAAGTCGCCCTTCTCCATGGCCGCGAGGAGCTCGCGGGCCTTGACCGTGAGGGCGTCCTCGGCTTTGGCCGGCGCCTGGGACAGAAGAGCGGACGCGGCCGAGATGAGGAGAGAAGAACTCAAGATCACCAGAAGCCAGATCTTCTTCATGCCTGATACCTCTTTGGCGAATTTGAGGGACATGGATCACTTGGTCTAATATAGCCTAAACGATGCCGCCCCTGAAATCCGGATGACTCCCCCTGAATCCGCCCTCCCGGCGGCCCCCTGGTTTGACAGGATCCCTGGCGGGGGATGATAATTGTGCCGTGGCTGAAGGGTCGGGGCGGATACAGTTGGCCGTCCTCTTGGCGGTCCTCTGCTCTTTATCCGTCATTTGTTCCTGTCGGGGTGGAGGCTCGAACTGGGGCGGGACGATCGAGACCCGGGACGGCATCCGCATCGTCAAGAACCCCGTCGACCCGCTTTATGAAAAACCCCCGGTGTCCTTGGAGGAAGACCTCGCTATCGGCGCGGACGGGGAGAAAGGCGACGGACTGTTTTTCCGGACCGTCCTAACGTCCAATTCCCTGGACGTCGACCGATCCGGGAATATCTATATCCTTGACACCGAGGGGTGCACGATCGCCGTCGTCGATTCTCAGGGAAGGTATATCCGAAACATCGGGCGCAACGGGCAAGGGCCGGGGGAATTTCAATACCCGATGTGCCTGAAGGTCCTTCCTGACGATAAAATCGCCGTCTACGATGGGTCGAACTTGCGTATGAGCTTTTTCGAATTTAGCGGCCGACTCTCTTACGAAATATCTCTCGCGGTCCATTCCCCGCTCTTCACCCCGCAGATCGATTCCCGAGGCCAGGTGTTCGGATTGGCGCCTGGCAGGGAGGGCGCCGATCGCACATGGGAGCTGCTGAAGATCTCCGCCGATGGGAAGACGATAAGTCAGATCATTCGTTCGGCGACGAGAGTCTCGCTCGACGCCAACAAGATCAATCTCTTCATGACGCGGCTCGACTTCAGACTTACCCCGCAAGATGAGATCGTCTGGGGAGATCAGAAGGACTACGTTCTCAATGTCGCTGATAACGCCGGGCGGTTGAAAGCGATCATTTATAGAGAGTACGTGCCCTTAGCTATTACCAAGAAGGACATTGACGCCAGATTGGACGTCATGTACGGAGGGGATCCTCGTCCGACCGGGGTAAAGGCCGTCGCGCCTTCGAGTTTCCCTCCGTTCAACATGCTCCTGGTCGCCGACGACGGGCGGATATTCGTCCGGACTCGCGAAAGGACGGCTGAGGGGATCGGATATTCTTTTGATGTCTTTGACGGCCAGGGGGTTTTTCTTTATCGTATGGGATTCAAGGGGACGCCTCTCTTGATATCCCGTGACAGACTCTACGCGTTGGAGGAAGACGAAGAGGGCATCGTCCTGATCAAGCGATATGTCCTGAAATGACCGGACCGTCCCGTCTCAACCTGGACGCGCACACGGGGGGCATGTCCCTTTGACCCGGTTGACCGCGCCCGCCCCCGCCGCTAGAATAGCGCGGTGAGCCTCGATTTTCTCCTCCGCACCGCCGAGTTCGGCGACCTCGCCCGGGCCATCGCCTCGCCGGAACGCCCGCTCTCCGTCCACGGCGTCATCGAGCCGGCCAAGGCCTATCTTCTGGCCTGCCTGGCGAAGACGACCGGCCGCCCGATCGTCTTCATCCGGTCCGAATCCGCGCCCCTCGCCCAGGCCGAGCAGGACTGCCGCTTCTTCCTCCCCCGGCTGGCGCCCGGCGCCGGCCTGGCCACCCTGCCCCCGCTCTCCGAGAATCCCTACTTCGAGGTCCCGCCCTCTCTCGACGCCGTGTCCTCGCGGATGAAGCTTTTCCGCCGGCTGCTGGCGATACCGCCCGCGATCATCGTCACCTCGCTCGGCGGCCTGCTCAAGCCCGTGCCCTCGCCCGGCGAAATGAGCCGGCTCTTTATCTCTCTCGAAACCGGCGGCGAGGCCGATCACGACGCCCTCCTCGAGACCCTGGCCCGCTGCGGCTACACCCGCGAGGACCTCATCGCCTCGCCCGGCGAGTACGCCTGGCGCGGCGGCATCGTCGACGTCTTCTCGCCCTGGGAGGCCAATCCCTTCCGTATCGAGTTCGACGGCTCGCGCATCGCTTCCCTTCGCGAGTTCGACATCTCGAACCAGCGCTCCCTCAAGCGCATCGACCGGCTGACGATCCCCGGCCTGCGCGAGTTCCCGGCGACGCCCGAGTTCCTCGACCGCTGGAAGGCCGCCGCCCGGAAGCGCTCGAAAGGCGTCAGCCGGGACTTCGATGCCAAGATCGAAGCGATCGACCGCGGCGATTTCGGCCCGAGCTTCTCCGCCCTGGCCCTTCTCCTCACCGAAGGGTTCGTCCCCGTGACCGACTACCTCACGGACCCCGTCTTCATCGTCGACAATCCCGAGGCCGTCGACTGCGAGTGGGACGGCCACCTCAAGGAGCTGCGCGACCAGTTCGCCGACCTTCTCGCCGACCGTGTGTTCGCCCTCGACCCCGACGCCGTCTTTCCGACCCGCCTTCTCCAGCGCGTCCGCAGGGAGGCCGTGCGCCTCGAGGAGCTCGGCGCTCCGGCCCGCAAGAAGGTCCACGCGTTCTCCTTCCAGCCCGTGCCCCGGTTCGACAATAAGATCCCCTTCTTCCTCCAGTACCTGAAAAGGCTCCAGGCGGAGAGCGACCTCTGTTCGATCTATCTCCTGAACGCCGGGACCCGGCAGCGGCTGGCGACGCTGCTCCGCGAGAGCGACATCCCGGTCCTCGAGACCGACTCGCCCTTCGCCGTTCCGCCGCGAAACGAAGTGGCCCTGCTCCTCGGCCCGCTTCCCGGCGGCTTCAGCTACCCCAGGGAAAAGCTCCATTTCTTTTCCGAGAAGGACATCTTCACCGAGGAGAAGGTCATCGTCAGCCGGGCCTCGCGGCGGCCCTTCTTCTCCCAGTTCCAGGACCTCCAGGCCGGCGATTACGTCGTCCACGCCGACTACGGCATCGGCGTCTTCCGCGGCCTGCGGCGGGTCGAGGTCGAAGGCCAGGGCCGGGAGTTCATCGAGCTCAACTACCGCGACGGCGACAAGCTGCTCGTCCCCGTCGAGGACCTCAACCTCGTCCAGAAGTTCTCCAAGGCCGGTCCCGACCTTCCGCCGCTCGACAAGCTCGGCACCAATACCTGGGAGAAGACGCGGACCCGGGCCAAGAAAGCGGTCGAGGCCGTGGCCAAGGAGCTCGTGGAGCTCTACGCCACGCGACGGGCGATCAAGGGCCACGCTTTTTCCTCCAACGGGCAGTGGGACGAGGAGTTCGGCAAGACCTTCGAGTACGAGGAGACCGACGACCAGCTCCGCTCGATCCGCGAGATCCGCGAGGACATGGAGCGCGACATCGCGATGGACCGCCTCCTTTGCGGCGACGTCGGCTACGGCAAGACCGAGGTGGCCATGCGGGCGGCCTTCAAGACGGTCATGGACGGCAAGCAGGTGGCCGTCCTCTGCCCGACGACCGTTCTGGCCAGCCAGCACCTCAAGACCTTCCGCGACCGGATGGTCCTCTTCCCGGTCCGGATCGAGGCCCTGACCCGGCTCCAATCGCCGCGCGAGCAGAAGGCCGTCGTCGAGGACTGCCGCAAGGGCTTCGTCGATATCCTCATCGGCACGCACCGGCTCCTCTCCAAGGACGTCGGCTTCAAGGACCTCGGCCTGCTCATCATCGACGAGGAGCAGCGCTTCGGCGTCGGCCACAAGGAGAAGATCAAGCAGTACAAGGCCACGATCGACGTCCTGACCCTGACCGCGACGCCCATCCCGCGGACGCTGAACATGTCGCTCACCGGCCTGCGCGACATCAGCCTCATCGAGACGCCGCCCCGCGACCGCCTGGCCGTCCACACGGTCGTGACGTCCTTCAACGCCAAGCTTATCGCCGCGGCCATCCGCCAGGAGATCGCCCGGGGCGGGCAGGTCTACGTCATCCACAACCGCATCGAGGACATCGACAAGGTCGCCGATCTCGTCACCAAGCTCGTGCCGCAGGCCCGGGTCGTCGCCATCCACGGACAGATGTCCGGCCCGGTCCTGGAGAAACGGATGATCGATTTCGTCGAGCGCAAATACGACGTCCTCGTCTCGACGACCATCATCGAGAACGGCATCGACATCCCGCTCGTCAACACGCTCATCGTCGACCGGGCCGACCTCTACGGCCTGGCCCAGCTCTACCAGCTCCGCGGCCGCGTCGGGCGGTCGGCGCGGCAGGCCTACGCCTACTTCCTCGTGCCGCCGTACATCGAGCTGACGCCCCTCGCCCGGGAGCGGCTCAAGGCCCTCAAGGAGTTCAGCGAGCTCGGCTCGGGCTTCCGGCTGGCCGCCCGCGACCTGGAGATCCGCGGCGCCGGGAATCTCCTCGGCCACCGCCAGCACGGCACGATGGAGGCCATCGGCTTCGAGTACTACATGCAGCTGCTCGACCAGGCCATCCGCGGCCTCAAGGGCGAGATCGTCGAAGAGGTCAACCCCGAGATCAACCTCAAGGTCGACATCCACGTCCCGGAGGATTACCTGCCCCAGGTCAACCTCCGGCTCAATCTCTACAAGCGCCTGGCCTCCGTCGAGGGCCTCGAGGAGATCGAGCGCATCCGCGAGGAGATCGTCGACCGCTTCGGGCCCGTCCCCGCTCCGATCGAGAATCTTCTCCGCTACGGCGCCCTTAAGTACCTGGCCACGAAAGTGCGCCTCCGGTCGATCGACCGGACCGAGCACCGGGTCGTGTTCAAGTTCCGTCCCGAGACGCCGGTCGATTGGGCCCGGGTAACGCCCCTCCTCAAGAAGCACTCGGGATCGCTTTCGCCCGAAGGGGTCATGTCGCTAGCCCTGCGCGGGACGACCGAAAGGGCCCTCCTCGATGAAACGGTCGGGGTCTTGATGGAGTTATCCAAGTAGTCTATAATGGATTGATACTAAAAAGGATGTACGCGCACAAGAGGACGGACGAACGGCGGCGGACGATGGGGAGAGGTCCGGCCGCGGCCGTTATGGCCGCGCTCGCCCTCCTGGCCGTCTCCGCCTGCGGCCGCGACCAGGGTCGGGACCCCGTTTCCCGGGTCGCCGGGCTCGTTCAAGGCACGCTCCGGGGACGCCCGATCCTGCGCATCGAAAAGAGCGAGTTCTTCAACGCCGATTTCCGGTCTTATCTCGAGGCGACCGGGGCGGACGCCAAGGGGCTTCCGGCCGAATCCCTGAGCCGGCTCTACGACCGGTTCGTCGACGAGATGATCCTGCTCGAGTCGGCCCGCGCGCGCGGCATCACGTTGAGCGAGGACGAGAAGAAGGAGTACCTGGCCAAGCTGGCCGTCGAGGCCATCCCTGCCGGCGGCAGCGACGGCGCCGCGAAGGCCCTCCCCGAAGGGGCCTTCGACCGCCTCCTCGTCGAGAAATACACCTTCCTCATCGTCCGCGACGTCCGCGTCGATGCCCCCGAGGTCCTCGATTATTACGAGCAACACAAGAAGGACTTTCTCCACCAGGGCCGGGCCCAGGTCAGCCAGATCCTCGTCGACACCGAAGAAAAGGCGGTCTCGGTGCTCCGCCGGCTCGAGAGGACCGGCGAGCCGGAGTTCCGCAAGATCGCCACGGAGGAGTCGCGCGGGCCCGAGGCGGCCCGGGGCGGCGTCATGGGCGTCTTCGAACAGGGCGACCTGCCGGCCGACATGGAGAAGGTCATCTTCTCGCTCGACGAGGGGAGGACGAGCCAGGTCGTCGAATCCTCCTACGGCTTTCACATCTTCCGGCTGGACCGGAAATACTCGCCGGCCCTCCAAAGCGAGGCCGAGGCGGCGCCGGAGATCCAGCAGCGGATCATGGCCCAGAAGATGAAGGAGGCCTTGGCCTCCCACCTGGGCGGGCTCAAGGACACCCTGACTTGGAAGCCCCTTCCCGAGAACCTATTCTTCAGCTATCAGAGGTCGGACGAATGAACATGAAAAAGATCATCATGGGATCGATCGTGGCCGCTCTCCTCGTCGGGACGGTCCCCGCCGCCTTCGGACAGGAGGTCGTCGAGGGGATCGTGGCCATCGTCAACGACGATATCATCACCCTGTCCGAATATCGGGCGCAGTTCGAAATGGCCGCGTCCCAGCTTCGGGCCCAGCAGATGCCCCAAGAGCAGTACGGTCAGCAGTACGCGCTGCTCAAGAAGGAGTTCCTCAACTCCATGATCACCGAGACGCTTCTCCTTCAGAAGGCCAAGGAGCTCGGCCTGAACGTCCAAGAGCAGATGAAGGGCATGATCGAGAAGATCAAGAAGGACAACAACATGGCCTCGGACGCCGATCTCCGCCGGGCCATCGAGGGGCAGGGCATGTCCTACGACAACTGGCTCAAGCAATACGAGGAAGGCATGATGCGGCAGGGCGTCCTCTACACCGAGGTCGAACGGGCCATCGTCCTGGAGGATTCCGAGGTCGTCCAATACTACAAGAAGAACCCGGCCGAATTCACCACTTCGACCGAGTACAAGCTCAACGCCGTTTACATCGCCAGTGAAAGCCGCTCGGCCGAGGCTATCGAGGCCCTCAAGGCGGCCGTCGACGCCAAGCTCAAATCCGGCGCCTCCTTTGCCGACACGGCCGCGGAGCTCTCCGACCCGCCGATGAAGGAGGCCAAGGGCGACCTGGGGACGTTCAAGGCCGGCGAGCTCGAGGCGGCCCTCGAATCGCCCCTGGAGCGGCTCAAGGCCGGCGAAAAGACGGGCTGGATCAACAACAAGAGCGGCTGGTACCTCCTCCAGCTCGTGGAGAAGAAGGACAGCTTCCTGCGCCCGTTCGAGGACGCCCGCAAAGAGGTCGAGGAGAAGATCTTCAACGAGAAGCGGTCCGTCAAAGGCGAGGCTTACCTCAAGACGCTCCGGGAACGGAGCTTCGTCAAGATCGTCAACCCCGACCCCCTCGGCCTTAGCAAATAAGAACGGCGGCGGCCACGGTCGTCGTCCACACCCCCGCCTCTCCCGCCGCCGTCTGGGTGATGCTTCGCGTCTTGAGCGACAGGCCGTTCGACACGCGGAACGATCCGGCGGGCTTTCCCCGTGCGGGCTCCTTGAGATTCTCGCCGAGCTTGGTCGCCAGCATCTCGGCGGCCAGGTATTCGGTGTGGAGAGAGACCTCTTTGGCCGACTTGCCGATATCGGAGTGCTCGGCGAGATAGCCGTAATGCGCCGGATCGTCGGGGACGGCCATGCCGATCGACGCGGAGATGAGCTGGCCGGGTGTGTCGGTGGCGTTCTCGCTCAGGACGACGAACAGGATCTGTCCCGGCGTGAGGAGCTTCAGGCCGGCCCCCTTCGTGATATAGCGGCAGTGGGGCGGGTAGATGCTCGAAACGCGGACCAGGTTGAACGGGGCGATGCCGGCCTCGCGCAGGGCCTTCTCGAAGCTGACGAGCTTCTCCTTGTGCCGGCCCTGGCCGCTGGCGAGGAAGATTTTGGTCGGAACGAGGGCGCCCATGTCACTTCTTCGGCTCGACGGGCTCCGGTTCCTTGAAGTCGATCGTCCGGGAGACGTCGTACGTGCCGAGAGGGACGGGATGGGACCCCTTGGAGATGGCGAACAGCCTGACGAAGGCCTGCTTCCACTGCGGATTGTCGCGGATGCCGGCCAGGTTCTTGCCCTCGACGCCGAGATTGCCCTTCAGCACGATGAGGTCGCTCGCCGCGCCGGGCGGAACGGCCTTGCTGCGGATGGCGGCCATGAAGGCGTCGCCGAAATTCTCGGGGTCGCCCTTGAACTGGAAAACGGCGTTGAAGTTGACGTAGGTCAGGGGCTTCTTGCCGATGTTCTTGATGCGGAACGAGATCTGGGGGACGAGGATGAGCCGGGGCGGCCAAGGCTGGTAGTATTTCGAAACCCAGGAGGACGTGTAGTCCAGGACCTCGATGGAGCTCTTCAACTCGTCGCTCGACATCGTCTTGCAGGCCGGCAGGACGGCCAGCGCCAAGGCGGCGAGGACGAGAACCGACGGGGCGAGTCTCTTCATGGGCGTCTCCTCTCTAACGATTGTATATTAGCCAAGGGGTGGAAATTAAGCAACCTGCCCGGCCGCGGGGCTTATCGGACGAGCTTCGAGACGGGGACGGCTTCGAGGTTGTAGGAGTCGAGGAGGAACAGGCTCGACTTGAGGACGGCCAGTGTCTCCGGGAAGGGGTGGCAGATGCCGACCGCGCGGCCCTTCTTGCGGGCCTTCTGGAGGAGCTCGATGAGCCGGCCCCGGATGCGGCCGCGGTCCTCGTCGGCGTCCAGGAAGACGTCGCGCTGCGTCGCGGGGATGCCCATCTTCCGGGCCTCGTCGAGGGCCACCGTAGCGGCTGTGGTCCGGCTGTCGACGAAAAAGAGCCCCCGCTCCTTGATCGGCTTCAGGATCATCCGCATCAGGTCCCGCTCGGCCGTGAAGCGCGAGCCCATGTGGTTGTTCGTGCCCGAGGCGAAGGGCACCCGATCGAAGCTCGCTTCGAACGCGGCGACGATCGCTGGCTCCGTCATCATGGCCAAGATCATCCCCTCGGTGTTGGCCATGGCCTCGTGGTTGCTGACCGATTCGAGAGGGAGGTGGAGAAGGACCTCGAGTCCGTTCTCGTGGGCGATCCGGGCCGTGTCCTCGGCATGGGCGCTGAAGGGAAGGACGGAGACCGTCACCGCCCGGTGGAGGGCGATGATCTCATCGAGCGTCTCGAGGCTGCTCCCCATGTCGTCCATGATCAGGGCGACCTGGCCGCGCGGGGCCTTCTTTGCCGGGGGCTCCTTTTCGGCGACGACGACGGACGGCGGCTCGACCGGCAGGACGAACGAGATCGCGCCGTCCTCTTTGGCCGGCCTGCGGAGCGCCCAAAGGACCTCGGTCTTTTCCTCGCCCGGCGTCCTCTTTTTGCTGAGGACGCTGACGCCCTCGGCCTTGAGCGCCCGTTCGACGGCCGGACCGACCGATTCGTAGAGCTCGCCCGGGAGCTCGACCTCGAAGAGCGGGCCGCCCTTGGGCCTCTTGAGCTGGAGGACTGAATCCTCGGAGACGCCGGCGGCCGCGAGGCTTGCGGCGACGACCTCATCGAAAGGCTTGACGATGGGTTTGGGCGGCTGGGCCGGCCCCGGCTTCTCGGTCTGCTTCTCGGCGGGCTTTGCGGCGAGCCGGGTTTCGACGACCGGAGGCGCCTTGGCCGCCGCGCTGAAGAGATAGGAGCGATCGCCCTTTTGGGCGTTGATGTAGTCGAGCGAAACGCCCGCGATGAGCGTGGCCGCTGTCAGAACCGCGGTGAGGAGCGTGAACGCCGGCCAGGGTTCGCGGCGTTTGGGCGGGAGCCTCTTCGTCATCCGTCAGAGCTTGGGGAGAAGAGGGAGGGTTTTCTCGAGGTACGTTTTTTCGTTGAGCTTATCGACCGGGACGGCCGCATCGGGGACCAGGCCGTCGTCCCAGAGCTTGCGGCCGGAGGGCAAAATGAAGATGCCCGAGGTCAGCAGGACCGCCGTGTCGTCCTTGAGCGGGAAGAGCGCCGTGCGCCCGACGAGCCCGGAGGTCGCGAAGCCGACGATCTTGGCCTTGCGCACTTCCTGGAGCACCCCGGCGGCGAATTCGGCCGGTCCCGCCGTCCCGGCATCGGTCCAGACGACGAGCGGGATCGATCCGAGCTCGGCGTTGGCCGGACACGCGACCGTCTCTTTGACGCCGCCGCGGCCCTCGAATCGCCCGACATTGGCGGCTTTGACGAACAGGTTGACGAATTTCCCGGCCTCGTCGATGGTGCCGTCCTGGCAGCCCCTGAGGTCGAGGACGAGCGTGTTCTTCCGGCCTTTCAGGACCGGGACGACGTCACGCTTGACGTCGGACACGAGACCGGCGTCGAAGCGGCGGATGCGCAGGCGGGCCGGCTGGCCCGCGGTCTGGGAGAAAGCATAAGCCGCCGGGAAGAGCACGGCCCGCGGCACGCTGAGGTTGTGCGTATCGTTGCCCCGGAGCACGCGGATGTCGACCGGCTTGGCGTCCGTCCCGCTGAGGAGGAGCTTGACTTCGGTCAGGCTCATGCTCAGCGTGTTCCGCCCGCCGATGGCGCTTACGAGGTCGCCCATCTTGACCCCGACCGTCTCGGCCGGAGACTTCTCGACGACGGCCACGACCTGGGGGAAGGAGGCGTAGCGCTTGAGCACGACCATGCCCGTCTCCATCTCCTGGCCGGTGCGGGCCTTGTAGCTCGCGGCCAGGTCCTTGGAGAGGTAGGCGGACAGCGGGTCCAGGGAATTGACCAGGCCCCGGAACGTGCCTTCGGCCGTCTGAACCGGGTCCCGCTCCTCGAGGTAGTCGTTGCGGATATGGGACATGAGGGTGTCGAGGAGCTCGAAGCCCCGGGCCGTTGGAGTGGCGTGGCCGCGCGACAGAAAACCCATCTGGGTGACGAAGAACACGGCCGCGGCCAGGGTGGCCACCCAGAGCATCCAGCGATATCTCGGTACTTTCATGGCAGAACGGA
>JADGNU010000204.1 GCA_017883305.1 Candidatus Aminicenantota bacterium
GATGGCGACGAGCGACAGCCAGAAGAGGCCGTAGGACGTGAAGGCGGTCGTCCCGAACGTGTTGCCCTTTTTGTACTCCATGATGCCGGCGATGACCTGCGCGATCCCTCCGTAGAAGATGCCCATGGCCAGGACCATGGAGCTCAGGGGGAAGAAGCCGGCGTTGTGGATATTGAGAAGGACCGTGGTCATGCCGAAACCCATCAGGCCCAGGGGCGCGGGGTTGGCCAGCTTGGTATTATCCATCTTGACACTCCTCTGGGATGGAATGCGGATTGGTACGTATAACTCACCCTTGGCGGGGTGTCAAGACGGAAAGGGGCTTCGGCCCCGGGCGGTCAGCTCGTCACTTGAGCTCGACGGCTGCCTCGTTCAGCCAGATGCCGTGGATGTTGCAGCGCTCGAAGGCCTTGACCTTGTCGGGCGTGTCCGGCAGCTCGAACACGGCGATGGCCGGCCCGGGGTCGGTCGCCTTGAAGGTTTTTTCACCGAGCTTCTTGCCCGTCATGTCCTCGAGGCGGATCCACATGATGTAATGGGGTTTCTTGGGGTCCATGGGGTGGTTGTCGATCTGGACCGTGACCTTGACCCCCATGCCCATCTTCTCGAACTTGATCTCAGGGACGTGGGTCTTGGCGACCGCGGCATTCCAGGGACCGAAATTCGTTGCCGTGTACGGCTCGGGCTGAGTGTAGTCCTGGTCCTTCAGTGGGGCCGACGGCATTTGGGCCCAGGCGGATGCGATCAGCATCAGACCCGCAGCCACACAAACGACGGCAATCACAACGAGAAACGACTTTTTCATGTTACCCTCCTGCATGTCCGGGCTCTCCGCCCGGCTCCCTTCTAATATCTCAGAATTCCGATAAGATTTCAAGGACTGGCACCGGGGAGACCTTACATGCCGTATTTGGCGATGATCTCCTGCTTCGTCTTGCCCAGGATGTCGAACTTCTTGCCCACCTTGGTGAACGCGGCCAAGGCCTGCTCGAGGTGGTGGATCTCGTGGCCGGCCGAGATCTGGGTCCGGATGCGGGCCTGGCTCTGGGGCACGACCGGGAAGAAGAAGCCGATGGCGTAGATGCCCTCGTCGTAGAGCGACTGGGAGACGTCTTGGGCCAGCTTGGCGTTGAAGAGCATGACCGGGACGATGGGGGTGTCCCCTTCCTTGAGGACGAACCCGGCCTCGGTCAGGCCCTTGCGCCAGTACGCGGCGTTGCGCTCGAGCTTGTCCCGCCGCTCGGTCGACTTGGAGATGATGTCCATGACCTTGAGGACGCCGGAGACAACGACCGGGGCGATGGTGTTCGAGAAGAGGTACGGCCGGGCGCGCTGCCGGCACATCTCGACCAGCTCGCGGCGGCCGCTGACGCAGCCCCCGGACGCCCCGCCGAGCGCCTTGCCGAAGGTCGTCGTGATGACGTCGATCTTGCCGACGACGCCGCACTTCTCATGAGTGCCGCGGCCGGTCTTGCCGATGAAGCCGGACGAATGCGAATCGTCGACGAGGACCATGGCGTCGTACTTCTCGCAGATGCGGACCATCTCGTCGAGCTTGGCCGTGTCGCCGTCCATCGAGAAGACGCCGTCGGTGACGACCAGCTTGAAGCGCTTGTCGGCGTGGAGCTGGAGCTTCTCCTCGAGGTGCTCCATGTCGGAATGCTTGATCGTGTCGTGCATGGCGCTGCAGAGGCGGATGCCGTCGACAAGGGAGGCGTGGACGAGGCGGTCGGAGATGATGACGTCGTCCTTGGTCAGGATGGCCTCGAATACGCCGGCGTTGGCGTCCATGCAGGAGGGGAAGAGGAGGGTGTCCTCGGTCCCCAGAAACGCGGTCATCTTCTGCTCGAGCTCGCGGTGAATGTCCTGGGTGCCGCAGATGAAGCGGACCGAGGACATGCCGTAGCCGCGCGTCTCGAGGCCCTCGTGCGCGGCTTTGATCACCTCGGGGTGGCTCGACAGCCCGAGGTAGTTGTTGGCGCACATGTTGATGACCTTCTTGAGGGGTGCGCCGGCCGGAAACTCGACCTCGATGTCGGCCGCCTGGGGCGAGTGGATGAAACGCTCCTGCTTGAACAGCCCCGCATCCTGGATGCCCTTGAGCTGGGCCTGGTAGGTGCCGCGGATCTTGTCGCTGTAGCCCACGGTCCTATGCTTTCTTGGCCGCGAAGCGCTGGACGAGCGCGACGATCTTGTTGACCGAGTCGAAGGCCTCGGGGGTGGCCTCTTCGTCGGGGATCGAGATCGCGTACTTGTTCTCGAGGAAGCGCTTGAGCGAGACCATCGAGAACGAGTCGACGATGCCGCCCGAGATGAGGGGCGTGTCGTAGGTCAGCGGCTCGCTGTCGTCCTCGAGGTACTCCTTGGTCACATAGTTGAGAACCATGTCTTTGAGTTCATCGGCCATGAGAGGTCTCCTTTCTTAATCGTTTTCCAACGTCGACGTGTCGCCGATCTCCTCGCCCCATTCCTTGGCATGGAGAAGCCGGCGCATGATCTTGCCGCTCCGCGTCTTCGGGAGCGACGGCACGAACTCGATCTCCTGGGGCATGGCCAGGGGCGAGAGCTTCTTGCGGATGAAGTTCATGATCTCGAGATCGAGGTCCTTGCTGGCGGTGAAGCCGGGCTTGAGCGCGACGAAGGCCTTGACCACTTCGAGGTTCAGGGGGTCGGGCTTGGAGACGACGGCCGATTCGGCCACGGCCGGGTGCTCGAGCAGGGCCGATTCGACCTCGAACGGGCTGACCAGGTGGCCGGCCGTGTTGATGATGTCGTCGTCCCGGCCGGCGAACCAGAAGTAGCCGTCGGCGTCGAGCTTGGACCGGTCGCCGGTGATGTACCAGCCGTTGCGGAATTTCTTCTGGAACGCCTCTTTGTTGTTCCAGTACGTGCGCATGCGCGAGGGCCAGTCGAATTTGAGGGCGACGAGGCCGATCTTGCCGTGTGTCGTGTAGGGCTCGTTCTTGATCGGATCGAGGACGGTCCCCGTGATTCCGGGGAAGGGCTTGCCCATCGAGCCCGCCCGGACTTCCATGCCTGGATAGTTGCTGATGACGATCGAGCCGGTTTCCGTCTGCCAGTAGGTGTCATAGAAGGGCTTGCCGAAGACCTTCCGGGACCAGACGACGGCCTCGGAATTGAGCGGCTCACCGACGCTGGCCAGGTGGCGGAGGGAGGACAGGTCGAACTTCTTGACGATCTCGTCGCCGGCCTTCATGAGCGAGCGGATGGCCGTCGGCGCCGAATACCACATCGTCACCTTGCGCTTCTCGATCCACTTGTACCAGGCCTCGGCCGAGAAGCCGGCGTCGAGGACGCACTGGGTGACGCCCAGGGCGAACGGGGCGATGATGCCGTAGGACGTGCCCGTGACCCAGCCGGGGTCGGCCGTGCACCAGTAGATGTCGTCGTCGCGGAGGTCGAGGGCCCATTGGGCCGTCAGGTACTGGGAGATAAGGGAGTAGTGGACGTGCTGGACGCCTTTGGGCATGCCGGTCGTGCCCGATGTGTAATGGATGACCGAGGGAGATTCGGCTTTCGTCGGGTAGACGTCGAAATGCTCGACGGGCGCGGCCTTCTCGAGCGAGAAGGCCACCTCGCGGTCCTTGAGCGGCGCCGTGCCGTCGTGGTCGACGATGATGATGTGCTTGAGATGGGGCATCTTGTCGAGGATCTTGCGGACCTTGGGGGCGTGCTTCTTCTGGGTGATGACGGCCGTGGCCTCGGCGTTGGACAGCCGGACGAGGAGCGACTCGTCGCCGAAGGCCGAGAAGAGCGGCTGGGCGATGGCCCCGGTCTTGAGGATGCCCAGGAAGCCCAGGTAGAGCTCGGGGATGCGGTCCATGAACAGGCAGACCCGCTCTCCGGGCTGGATGCCGAGGCCGCTGAGGAAGGCGGCAATGGTGTTCGAGGCCAGACGGATGTCATTGTAGGTGTAGGTCTTCTCGATGCCGGTGAAGCCTTCCCAATAGAGGGCGACCCGTTCGCCCTTGCCCTGCTGACAGATGCGGTCGGTGCAGTACCAGCCGATGTTGATGACGTCGCCGGGCTTGTAGCCGAGCTCTTTCTCGGCGATCGACCAGCTGAAGTTCTTGACGCGTTCGTCGTAGGAGCCGATGTTCGACATGAGCGATTCCTCTCCGTTCAGGATTGCGGGGCTTTCTTCTCCAGGACGACGACGGCCGAGGCGACGTCCTTGATATGGGTGAGCGAGACCTCCATGGCGCCGATGCCGTGGGCCTCGCAGAACTCCCGGACCTTGCCGTGGACGAAAAGCTCGGGCTTGCCCAGGGCGTTGTTGACGACCTCGATCTCGGAAAACTTGTGGCCGCCGGACCAGCCCGTGCCCATGGCCTTGAGGAAGGCCTCCTTGGCGGCGAAGCGGGCGGCGAAGTGGAGGGCCGGACGGTGCTTGGATTCGCAGTAGGCGATCTCGGTCGGGGTGAAGAGCTTGGTCTTGAGGCTCTCCGTGCGGACGAGCTTGTCCTCGACCCGCTGGACCTCGATGATGTCCGTCCCCGCCCCGAAGATCAAAGACTTATGAGCCTTTCGTCCTGGATGTCCGTGTCGCCGGCGAGCCCGGGGCGCCGGAGCGCCCTCCTCGGCCGGGAAGCCCGTAAAAACGGACCTTTATTATAGATAAGCCCCGGGAAATGTCAAAGGCGCTCCACGACGGCCTTGAGCTTCTCCCGGACCTCGAGGCCGATCACGCCCAGGTCGGGGTTATGGACGGCCGCCATCGAGGCCAGGGGGTCGATGGCAGCGACTTCGACCTGGCTCGGGGCGAGCTCCTGGACGATAACATTGCAGGGCAGCATCGTGCCGATCTTGTCCTCGGCCAGCAGGGCCTTGTAGGCGAAGGGCGGGTTGCAGGCGCCGAGAATCCGATAGGGCCGGAAATCGACACCGAGCTTCTCCTTGAGCGTCTTCTGGACGTCGATCTCCGTCATGATGCCGAAGCCGTCCTTCTTGAGCTCGGCCTTGACCCGGTCGACGGCCTCATCGAACGGCAGGGATATCGTCTTGTTGAAATAGTAGCTCATCGGTCCGTCCCCCTTTTTGGACTCTCTCCAACCAGTATATCAGGAAGGACCTGATCCAGGAATGTTCGAGGTCCTAGTAATTCTCGGCCAGGACCTCGTAGTACGCCTGGGGGTGCTTGCAGGCCGGGCACACGGCCGGGGCTCCAGGGCCTTCGTGGACGTAGCCGCAGTTGGTGCAGTGCCACTTCACCGGGGCCGGCTTCTTGAAGACTTCGCCGGCTTTGACATTCGCGGCCAGCTTGCGG
>JADGNU010000205.1 GCA_017883305.1 Candidatus Aminicenantota bacterium
GATGTCGATGTCGTGCAGGGCGAGGGAGCCGACTCCGCTGAAGGAGCCGGACGCGGGATCAAGCCGGAAGGTCGTCTCGCCGAGCTCGAGCCGGCCGCCGTAGAGATCCAGGCTGAGGGGTTCGATGGCCAGGGCGTTGACGCCGGCCCGAACGGCGATGTCCACCGACTTCAGGGTCAGGAGGGGGTTCTGGAACTCGCCGATGCGGAGGTGCCCCGCCTCGGGAAGCGGCCCCGCGGGGGCAGAGGCGACTGCGGCCCCGGAGTTGTAGAGGATGGGCAGGTCGGCCGTGATGCCGAGGAAAAGCGTCTTCGTCAAAGGACGCTCGAGGTTTGTATCCGCAAACTTGACCCGGCCGCCGACCGAAAGGGCGTGGCCGGTTTTGCGGACGGCGAGGGTCGCGTCGACCGTGCCCTCGAGCTTCAGTCGCGATTCCTGGGAAACGCCGGCCTGGGTGTAGAGGGAATAGAGCGGCCCGAGGCTCAGGCGGGCCTCGGTCGCGAGATCGAACGAGGGTTCGGGGGCGAGCTTGGCTGAGCCCGTGACGTCGATCGAGCCGACCTCGGGCAGGAAGACGCGGGCGGCGAGACCGTCGATCGCGCCCGATGCGGTGTCATAGCGGCCGGCGGCCGTCAGCCGGAGCGGGTGCTTGTCCCAAGCGATATAGACCGATTTCCACAGCGATTCGCCGTGGCCGATGTCCAGGCTGCCGTTGAACGAGAAGCCTTTCGACGGCGATCCCGTCCCCTCGACCTTGAGGACGGGGTCGAGCCCTTCACCGGCGATGGTGAACGACGGGTCGTTGAACTTGGCTCCTGCAAGCGAGATCGTGCCCGAGAATCCCCAGTCGCCGCGCGCCCCCGCGGGGCGGCGGCCGGAGAGGGAGAGGTCGAGTGAGCCTGCGAGGTCCCAACCGGCGAAGCCCGCCGGGATGAACGGAGCGGCGATCGCCCTGAGGGCCGGGATATCGAGACCCCCGCCTTCAAAGCGAAACTCGGAGGGGGCGCCTTTCTCCGAACCGTAAATGCCCGACAGACGCAGGGGCGTGAGGCCGGGCAATTTGGCCTCAAGGGAGGTCAAGGCGCCGGCCTTGCGGACGAAATCGAACGTCCCCTGAGCCGTGAGCGAGGCGTTTTCGAAAGCTATTGTCTTTCCTGCGGACGCATCGTAGGTCAGGCCGGCGAGCCGGGCGTCGAGAGAGGCCAGGATGCCAGACTTGCGGTTGAGATCGAGCGTCCCCTTGGCCGAAAGGGCGGCCTTGTCAAAGGCGATCCGCTTGCCCCCGGCGGCGTCGTAGGCCAGGCCGGCCAGGCGGGCGTCGAAGAGGGAGATGTCCGCGGCAGACTTGGTGGCCGAGCCGACAAAATGGACCTCGGAACCGGCGACGGTCAGCCCGGAGATCGCGATGCGGCCCAGGGACGAACGAATGTCCGCGGAAAGCTGGGGGGCTTTGGACGTTCCGGAGACGGTGATCCGGCCGCCGGCGCGAACTTGAAGGGGACCGCCGGCGACCACGGGAGCGAGCTCGATTCCCTTGAGCAAGAGCGAGGCCGACAGGTTATCTTTCGATCCATGGTCCGAGCTCTGGAGCATGTACTTACCCGCGATCTCGGCCTGGCCGCGCAGACCGGCCGACCGGAGCTCGGCGGGCAGCCGGGGGCCGAGGAGATGTGCCCCGGCCCCGAGGTCCTCGATGCGCGCCACGGCTTCGGCCTCGAGGAACATGCCGTAGACCGATTTCCCCGCGAACGTCCCTTCGAGATCGAGGAGGCCCGGGATACTGATCTTCAGGCGCGACACAGTCAGCTCCTGGGCGGGCCGGTCGAGGCGGCATGTCACGGCCAAAGACAGACTGTCGAGCGAATCCTCGATCCCCCCAACGGAGAATCGCGCCTTCTTCAGGTCGAACGAAGCTTCGATGCTATAGGGCGAAACGAGGCTAAAATTGCCGGAAGAGGTCAGGGCGGCCGACAGGATCCCGGCCCCGGTCTTGTCTTTGACGGCGAGATCGCCCCGGCCGATCGAATAGACGAAGATATCCCTCGCCGCTCCTGGCGTCAGCGTGAGGTCGAGGTTCGCGACCTCGATCCGTCCGGTCAGGAGAGCGATCGACAGACGGGTGTCCGTCACGGCGATCCTCTTGGCCCAGGCCAACGTATCGGACACCTGCAGGAGGACTTTCTCGATTTCTACCGGTTTTTCGGAAACGGCCTTCTGTTCCAGGCGTACTGAGAGCCCTTTGGCCTCGAGCGTTTCGAGGGCCGGCTTGGTGCCACGGACGAGCTTCCAAAACGCTCCCTTGGCCTCGAGGTGCGCCAAGGACACGCCCAGCTTTTGGAAGGCGTCTTCCTGGCCGAACTCGAGCGAATCAATGGTGACGCGGAAGGGGAAGACCGAATAGTCGAGCTTTCCGAGCCGGGCCGTCGTCCCGGCCGCTTTGTTGAGTCGGCTCTCGATGATGTTCCTGACGAGCGGTTTGTCAAAGAGAACGAGGAGGACCGCGGCGACGACGAGCAGGATGAGCGCGCCGAGAACAATGCCCGATATCTTGAGCGTTCTCCTCAGCGCTTTCTTCATGATTCCCGCACGACAATTATAACATTGTTTAGTCTCGCGGGCAGGCAGAGGGGGCTGAATTAGAACCAATCTGCTTTTTCAGATATTTCCCAGAAGCGCGGCTCCGAGTTGCTCCGCCGCCCTTCTGATGGTCGCTCCTCGGAATCCGCTCCCCGCCGTAGGTTTGACCCCTTCTTATTTGTCGGAGGAGACGAGGGTGACGTGGCCGTCGAAATCGGTGACGACCACTTCCCTGCCGCTGAGGGGTGTCACGGTGTTGAGGAGGGTGACGCCGACCCGGTGCTTCCACTTGATCGCCCCGGTCGCCGCGTCGAGGGCCAGGAGCAGGCCGTCCTTCGTCCCGTAAAAGACGACGCCGTCCTTCTCGACGAGCATGGCCGAGTTGATGTCGTGCTCGAATCCGGCGTTCGTTTCCCAGACAGCCTGGGCGTCCTCGGCAGCCGATGAGAGCGCGGCGATGACGCCGTCGGTCGTACGGACATAGACGCGCCCGCCGTCCGCCGAGATGCCGATCGATTCGCGGACGGCCCAATTGTCGGTGCCCCAGAGGCCCCGTCCCGACCCGAGCTCGATGGCCGTCATCCAGGGATCGGGCGCGACAATGAAGACGCGGCCGTTCCCCGCCACCGGCCAGCAGGCGGCGGGCGAATAGAAGAGGCTGGGGCGCTCCCCCATCCATGTCCAGAGGGGCCAGCCGGTCGCGGCATCGAGGGCGTGGAGGCTTCCGTCCCAGGCGCCGAAGACCACCAGGCCTCCCGCGACGAGCGGCTTCGTCTCTACGAATCCTTCGATCCCCTCGGCCCTCCAGACCAGCCGGCCGGAGGCGAGGTCGATGGCCCGAAAGACGTGGTCGCTGGCTCCGATGTAAGCGATGCCGTTGACGATGCGCGGACAGGCGACAACCGGGCCTCCCGTCACGAGCTTCCAGACGGGCAGTCCGGTCCGCGCGTCCAGAGCGTAAATCCGGGTGTCCGTGCTGCCGAAAACGACCCGGCCGCCGCCGACGTCGGGGGTCGAGTAGATCGGGTCGCCCGTCTTGAACTCCCAGGCGATGCTGCCGTCGGCGATGCGCAGCGCCCGGACGGACCCCGACGCATCGGCAAAGACAACCGTTTCGCCGGAGACCGCCGCCGATGAAGCGATCGTCCATCCGGCGTCGAAGCGCCAGCTCTCCTTGACTTGCGGGTAGAGGCCGTTGACACTGAAGTCGGGCCGGGGAGGACGCGCCTGCTTCGTCCCCCCGCCGGCGGCGGGCCGGCCGGCCGCGACGACCGGCAGTCCGCCCTTCTCGAACTCGATCCGGTACCACGACGGGAGCAGCCGTCCGGCGGTCCTCTCCGTGAAGGTCATGGCCTTGGCGCCTATCTCGACGACGTTGTAGCCGGAGGCCAGCTCCTTCGTGCCGATGTTCGCCCGGCCCATGACCCCTCGAAGCCCTTCGAAATCCAGGGCCTCGTTCTTGTGGCCGTGCCCGACCAGCACGGCGACCGTCGGGATCGTCTTCAGCTTGTCGAGGACGACATACCAGTTGGAGATGCTCGGGTCGAGCGGATAATGGCTGACGAAGATGGTCGGCTTCAAGGCCGCACCCTTCTCCGCCAAAAGGCCGGCGAGCCAACGGACATCCTGCGGCGCCCAGTTCCCGTCGCCCATCCTCAACACGGGCCCTTGGGCGAGGCCGATGAAGCGGAAGCCGCCGGTCTCGAAGGCGAAGCGATCGCCGCCCCAGAGTCTGGCGACATCCGAGCCCCCCGATTCCGACCATTTCGTATCGTGATTGCCGGGGATGAGGTGGTAGGGGACGCGGAGCCCGTCCAGGATCTGTTTGGCCAAGCTGAGATTATCGAAGGAACCCATCTCGGTGACGTCGCCCGTCACCAGGACAAAAGACATTCCCGGCTGGGAGTTGATGTCGGCGACCGTGGCCCGGAGGTCGTCGGCACCGCGGTCCGAGCCGACATGCGTGTCGCTCACCCAGGCGAAGCGCAACGGCGCGCGGGCGGCAGGGGCGGAGGCCGCCGCCAGGATGGCCCAGACGAGCAGGGCCAGGGCCAAAAGGGGGGCGGCGCGGCAGGCAAACTTTTTCATGAACCCAAGTCTCTCGACTGACAGGCCATTGTGTATCCAGCACAATCGTAGAGCCACCCTGGGAAGTTGTCAACCGGCGGGCCGCCGCGCTCCCCGAGCCGCTTTGACTCCCCCCTTCCTAGGGCGTACATTAGAGCCAGGTCAAAACGGAGTTGGAAGGGAGTCCGCCATGCCGCATAATCCCTGGGGAAGACGCGATTTCCTCAAGACTCTCCTGGCCGGTGCGCCCCTTGTCGCCTGGGACTGGAGCGCGTTCCCGCGCGGCGACCGGCAAGCCCAGACCCCTCCCGGAACCAACGACGCGGTCGTCATCGGCGCCGGTCTGGGCGGCCTCGCCGCGGCCGCGGCCTTCGCCCGCCAGGGCTTCAAGGTCGTCGTCTTCGAACAACACAGCGTCCCCGGAGGCTATGCGTCCGCGTTCACGCGTCCGGGCGGCTTCACCTTCGATGTTTCGCTCCACTCGACGACGGTGGGCCTCCGTGACGGCATTCCCAACCTGATCTACGGATTCCCCGAGATCAAGGACGTCGTCTTC
>JADGNU010000031.1 GCA_017883305.1 Candidatus Aminicenantota bacterium
GAATGCGGCCCCAAATAATGGCCATCCGCGACGAGCCCCCGGATAACGGGCTCGAATTCCGGCGTCCGGTAGAAATCCCCGGTGAAGAAGAAGCCGGCCTTGACGCCCTCGTCACGGAGGACCCGGCGGATATGCTCGCCGCCGTCTCCGAACGAGCCCCCGGTGAAGATGAGGGACATCCGCCGGAGGGCCGTATCGGCCCGGACGATGCCGTCGTAATCGCAAAGAAAAGCCCGGCATGGATCGACCGCGGTGGACGGGCCTCGGCGGCAGGAGACGGCCGGAAAGGCCCCGGCAAGGACCAGGGCGACAACGGCCAGGCCCCGGGCGGGGGCCGTCGGGCGCGGCCGGAGGGTCGCCGTCATTTCTCCGCGGCCAGGACGTTCCAACCCCTGATCTTGACGACCGGGAGCTCGCCGCCCAGATCTTCGGTGGAGAAGACCCCCGAGATCTTGCGCGTCTCCTTCGGCAGGAGGGTGATGTAGTTGTCGTCGAGATAGATCGGCAGGACCACCTCGCCCGAGGTGTCCCGGACGACGCGGATCTCGACCATCAGGGCCAGGTCGTCGGATGGGTTCTCCAGCTCGATCGTGACCCTGGTCCTCGGGCCGTCTTTCGACGTCTTGTCCTTGACCTTGATAGTCACCGGCTTGAGGTTGTTCAGGGCGGTGAGGTCGGCGAAATCCTTGATCGGCGTCACGTACCAGGTCCCGTTCTCCTCGTCGAGAGTTTCGGGTTTGGTCGACAGGCAATAGAAGTTGGCGTCGACGAGCTGGCCCTTGTCTTTGAAGATCCGCAGGTCGAGGAAGTAGGCCGGGGTGAGCCCCGACGGCAGCCGGAGGACATCGATCGTCTTGACCTCGTCGGCGAGGAGCCCGAAGTCGACCGATTTGGCGACGATCTCCTTGAGGCCGAAGTCGAGGACCCGGATCGTGGCCTTGAGCTTGGGCGACGGGGTCGCCGAACTGTTGACCGCGGCGATCTCCTGATTGCCGTAGTTGTAGAGGATGTGCACGGGCGCGCCGGCCTCGCGGGCGCCGTAGAAGGCGCCGTTCGGCTGGAGATAGTAATCATAGAGCTGCCACCAGAGCTTGGGCCAGGCGGAGTTGTACATCCATTGGATGACGCCCGTCGACCTGTACTTGTTGGCGACAAAGGCCTCGTACATGGCCCGCATGGCCTCGTAGTTCAGGAACTGGGCCTTGCGCAGGTAATCCTCGAGGTCCTTGGCCGGACCGAGCCGCCGGTCCATGGCCTCGTTGTAGCGGGCGAGGTCCTTGAACATGCCGCGGCTGCAGTGGAAGTTCCAGAAGTCGTTGATCGGCCAGAGCTTGTCCTCGGGGATCATCTTCCGCAGGCTCTCGAGCGGCGGGACCTGCGGTCCGGGCCCGGTCTCGGTGTTGAAGCCGTAGGCGCCGCCGTTCTTCGTGTCGACGTACCAATAGATCGGCGGGACGTAATCGTAGGGGCCGAGCATCTTGACCCCGGACGGCCCGGTGATCTCGCTCGTCTTGCCCTTGGTCGAGACGAGGGTCGGCCGGGTCGGATCGATCTCCTTCAGGATGGCGATGTAGCGCCGTTCGAGATCGGGGTGGGGGATCATGTCGCTCCCTTCGGCCCAGGCGAAGATCGCGGGGTGGTTGCGGAGCCAGAGGATCTGGTCTTTCCAGGAGGCGGCGACGAGGTCCATGATCTCCGGCGTGGTGATCCCGCCGTAGGGTTCGTCGGCGGGCCGGCCGAGGTAGTCGGTCCACTCCCACTGGCAGCTCCAGCCGACCAGGACCAGGATGCCGTTCTCGTCACAGAGGTTGTACAGGTCCTGGCTCGTGCCCCAGAAGCCCTCCATCCGGAGGGTGTTGAGGTTCATGTGGCGGGCGTAGAGGACCTCGGCCTGGAGCTTCTTGTGCTTGACGTCGAGAAGGAGGTCGTCGGTCCAGCCGCCGCCGCGGATGAGGATCTTGCGGCCGTTGAGCTTGAAGCCCCGGTAGCCCTCGTCGGTGCGGTAATCGGCGATCTCCCGGATGCCGAAGCGGACGATCCGGGAATCGGACGGCAGGACGCGGGGCATGCCCGGCATGCGGCGGAGCTCCTTGTCCTTTGGCTTGTCCTGGACTTCGTCCTTGACCGGCGCCGCTTCGGGGCCTTTTTTCTGGGTGAATGAGAGCGAGAGCAGGTAGAGCTCGGGGTTGCCGAGGTCGTGGGTCCACCAAACCCGCGGGCCTTTGATGACGAGCTCGGGGGTCGTCTCGGGAGTGAGCTCGACCAGCCTCGTTTCGCGGGGCCGCAGGGTCAGCTCGCGTGAAAAGCGCGCGCCTTCGATCCGGCCTTCGAGCGTGCCGGAGACGTCGATGTCGGAGTGGTTTACGAGCTCGGCCGTGACGGTGAGCCGGGCCTCCTTGAAGGCCGCCAGGTCCAGCTTGGTGATGACGAACGGATTCTCGATCGAGATGTCGCCCGTCGCCCGGACCCGGACCTCGCGGAACAGGCCCATCGCCTTGTCGGGCGGCGCCGGGTTCCAATCGACCCAGCCGACCGTGGGTTCGCCGGGTTTCGGCGGGAAGACCTCGATGGCCAGGACGTTCTTCTCCGACATCTTGACGTCCGCGGTCACGTCGATGGCGAAGCGTCTATAGGCGCCGTAGATCGACGAGGCGTCGCCGATCTTTTTGCCGTTGAGCCAAATGTTGGCCCGGTAGTTGATGCCGTCGAACTCGAGCCGGGTCCGGTTCAGGCCGGGGCCCATCGGCACGGTGAACTCTTTCCGGTACCACCAGGAGACCTCGAACGGCGCCGTGGGGACTTTCTCGAGGTTCTTGCCGAAGAAGATGTCCCGATAGACGTTATTCTCGACGAGCGTCCCGAGGACGGTGGAGGGCACGATGGCCGGGTACCACGAGTCGATCTTGAAGCCCGGGAGCGAGATCTGCTCGCCCGTCCCCTTGGCCTTTTCGGAGGACTGGATGTACCAGAGGTCGCCGAGGTTGACGCTGCGCTCGAAAGGCATCATCTTGACCCGCGGTTCGGGTCGGTTCTGCATCTGATTCATGTCTTGGGCCGAGACGGCCTCAGGGAGTCCGCCCAGAACGGCCAGAAGGGCGAGGGCCAAGGGAAGCTTGGCAGCGGTTCGAACCGAATGAGAGGAGTGGATAGTCATGACGCCTCCGGTATCGGGAATGTATCCATTATATCGGAAACCCCCTGGTCTGGCCAAACTGTTGCGGAATCAATTTCGGTGACACTCAACTAAATACACTTAATTCACCCTGAGATAATAATTAGGTGTATTTAGTTGTGTGTCACCGAATTAAAAGGGTCAGGATGCCGAAGGCGGGGACCTCGAGAGGGGACGAGAGGCGGGGGCCTTGGTTTTCGTTGAGATCGCTGAGGAAGACACGGCCGGCCTCGAAGGCTTCGCCCGAGAGGGCGAGCTTTTCGGGCCCGGACGAGGCATTGAACAGGCGCAAGATCCGGGCTGTTCCGTCAGTGGAGGGCCTGAGCCGGGTTGCGACGAAGGCCTCGGACAGGACGTTCAAGGGGAATCGGGGCACGGGCGAGGCCGGATCGGCCGCGACCGGGACGAGCGGGCTTGCGGCTTCCAGCCCGAGCCTTTTCGCCGTGGCGGTGTCCGACCCGTTGTGCGGCGCCAGGACGTATCGCAGAGTCACGGGACCTTCTTGATCGGCCTTGTAGTTTGTGTGCCAGTAGTTGTTCATGACGTAGGAGAAAAGCCGGGTCGAGGGGTCGAGCCTCTGAAGCCAGATCCGGCGCTCGCTCCGCCGGGGGGTCTCGTCGGTGACGGCGCCGATCTCGACGAGCGGCGCGTCGAGCGAGGTCCAGGTCAGGCCGTAATCCGCGTTCGAGATATCGACGCTGTCGCGGGCGCAGAAGAAATCGCGGCAGGCCCCCGTAATCTGGTCGGCCTCAGGCCGGACGAAGCCCCAGCCGACGTCGACCCGGGCAGTTCCCCCGGGGATGGCGAAGGGGAAGGCGAGGTGGACGCCTTCTTTGTCCCTGACTTTTTCCTTGTCCACGGTCACGGCGACATCGAGACGCGACAGGCCGTCGATGATCCGGTATTCGCGGACGAGTCCTTTGGCTCCGGGCGCGTCGGACTCGACGATGAGCGAGGCGACAAGAGGGCCCGGCTCTCCCTGCCTGACCTTGACTCCGGCGACGGTCCGGGTCTCTTTCGGATCGAGCCCGGGGACATAAAGATAGTGGGCCAGTCCCGGAAACCCGCCGGACTCGACGAGCTCCCGGCCGCTCCCGACGGCCCAGCGAAGGCTCGTTACGGCCCCCGACCCGGGATCGACCCTCGCCGTGAGCCGTTCGTTTCCGAGCTCGCAGGCGTCCGCCCGGGCGGAACCGTTCGCCGGGCCGCGGCCCGGACTGATGACAAAGCGCTTCGCGCCCAAGCCCGGAACGGCCGAGGCGAGGAACGCCAATTCGCCCGTGCGCAGCCTCTGTGACGGCACGGCCGCGCCCCCGTCGTCCCTGACCAGGTCACCGGCACGGCTCAGCCCGGCAGGGACGAGGACAAGATCCGTCCGCTCCCACGAACAGGTATTGACGACGTCGATCGTCTGGCCGGCCGCCCTCGATTCGGCCGCGCCGCTCTTCCCGGCCGACGCTTCTTCGAGAAGCTCGCGGGACGACCGTTCGGCCCCGGACGCGAAAGCCTTCTTGTATGCCCATTGGGCCCGCGGCCCCTCGCCGTCGGGGTTCGTGACGCTGTCGGACGCGCCCCACGTGTGTTCGCTGAAGAGAACGACCTGCCGCCAGGCTTCGTCGTCCTTGCCCGCCGGAAATCCATTCTTGCCCAGGATGGACCAGAGAGCTTCGGCTTGGATGAGCCGTTCGGGCGCGGCGCGGGCCATGGCCGTTTCCTTGGCTGACGACGCCGCTCCGTCCTCCCAATACCCGGTGAAGTCGCCCCGGACCTCCGGGACCGACGCGCCGTGACGCCGCTCGAACTCGGCGAACATCTCGGACGTCGTGGCGATGATGATCCGTGGCGACGCGTACTTCTCGTTCCAGCTCCGGACGCAGCCGGCGAGATCCGGATCCGGCGGCCCGTTGTCCCCGCCGACCGTGTATCGCACCTGGACCATCGAGTACGGGTAATGGTTTTCGGCCAGCTCGTCCATGTACTCGAAGATCCGGTATGCCGGGGCCTTGGCGAGGGAGCCCATATTGAGGCCGTGGAACCAGGAGTAGCCGCGGCCGGCCATCCAGAAGAGAACTTTTTCCTGTCCTGACGGTGAGATCCAGTAGAAAGGCTTGTCGCCCCAGGCCTTCAACGCCCAGCCGATCCGGTCGCCTCCGTCGAACAGGCTCGGCATGTAGTTCGGCCCACTGGAGACGTACTTGACCCCGGCCAGGGCCAGCGCCGGGACGAAGGACCATGACTGGCCGGGGATGTCCGTGACCATGACCGAATCCAGGGACCTCCCGGCGAGCTCCCCGAGGCCCCGGGCAAACGAGGTCAAGTGAAAGAGCTCTTCGGGATGACAGAGCCCCGTCAGGACCCCGGCCAGGGTGGCCTGGAGCTCGATCGAACCCCGGCGCAAGGCCTCGACAAAGTCCGACTTCTCGGTCTCGCCCGCCTGGCGGAAATAGGTCTCGACGGCCCAGGCTTGCTCCGTGTTCCACTTGAAGCGCGCGCCCTCCGGGTATCCGGCCGACTTGGCCGCCAACGCGATCGCTTCCCGATAGTAGCGCCAGTGGTTCCTCTCGACGACGGGCTGCGGGTCGGAGTAGCCGATATCGACATGGGAGTGGGGGAGAAGCCAGATCTCCCTCGGCACGACCGGTTCGACCGTGAGCTCGCCGCGCCGGACGGAGCCGTCGTCGAGAGTGACTTTGATCGTGACCAACCGCTCCTCATCGACGGCCGGAAGGAGGAACTCCAGCGCGTTGTAGCCTAACTTGAGATCGAGCCGGGTCTTCTCTTCGCCGCAGGAGACGACCGCGCCCGCGGGCGGGGCGAGGTGGCTCGTCTCGACCCGGACGATCTGGAAAAGGCGTCCGTTCTTGCGGACCAGGGCTTGCTCCCCCCGGGCCCAGACGTCGCGCCGCAGATCGTCGCGGAAGACCATGACCCAATCGTTCGACCCCGCCGGCTCTCCCGTGATCCGGAGCCTGAGGGGCCGCCCTGGATGAAGGAGTGCTGCCGGCACCGCGAGCCACATGAAGCCGAAGAGCTCGTCGAACTGATCGACCATGACCGTCTTGAAAGAGAGCGAAAGGCCTCCGGTCCCCGTCTCCCGCCATTCCCGTCGTGAGGAATCGGACGAGGTCCCGAAGCGCAGGGTTTCCTTTCCGTCGACGACGAGATCGAAGCGATGCCCGCCTTTGCCCGTCGCGAGGCCGGCCAGCCAGACGAATGTCGCCGGCCCGCTCTTCCAATCGGCGGGCACGGCCTCGGTCTCCCACTCGACGGCCATGGTCCCGTCCGAGGCCCGGCTGATCAGGGCCGAGGAGATGTCGGGATAGGGCGAGTGATAGGACATTTCGGCGCCCGCGAGCGTCCGTCCGTAGCCCCTGAGCCATTCGGCTCCGGCCGGTGCCGTGGCCGCGGCCACAAGGGCCAGGAGGACGCCCGGGCGCCGCATCGTCATGAACCGCCGCCCTTGCGCGCGCCCGCCGGTTTGAGCTTGAAGACCCAGGCGTCGCGGCAAGGCGGATTGGAGACCGCTTTGGCCGGAACGGCCAGCACGGCACCTGCCGTGCTCAGTTCCCAACGCACGGGCTCCTTGACGCCGAGCATGCGGACAATGCTTCCCTTTGCCGGGGCCATGGCGCCGAGTGCGATCCGAGCCGGGGGAACCGTCTCGCCGTCGGCGGCTAAGTAGATGGCGTAAACCGTGCCGTCCGCGAGCGAGGTAAAGCAGACGCGCCCCTCTTTATAAGGGGCGATGGGCCTCGTCCCGTAGATGGCCTCGGCGTTGACCTTCATCCACTCGCCGATCGCCCGAAGCCGGTCCAGGGATTCGGGCGGCAGCTCGCCCTCCGGGCTGGGGCCGATATTGAGCAGAAAATTGCCGCCCTTGGAGACGATGTCGACGAGCAGATGGACGAGCCGGCGCGTCGACTTGTAAGTGTCGCCCGGCTTATACGACCACTGGTCGCCCATGGTCATGCAAGTTTCCCAAGGATAGGGGAGAGGCTTGTCCGGGACCTCCTGCTCGGGCGTCCGGTAGTTCTCATAGCGCCCCGTGACGGTCCGGTCGACGATGAGGATCCCCGGCTGGAGGCGCCGGGCCATGGCCGCGATCCGGGGCATGTCGATGTCCATGTTCTTCGCGTTCTTCACGAAGTGGCCCGGCGCGGCCTCGATTTCCGGGAGGGGACGGACCCAGCCGCCGTCGAACCAGAGGACGTCGAGTGGGCCGTATCCGGACGCGAGCTCCTCGATCTGCCGGTACGTGAAGTCGCGGAAGCGCTGCCACCGCTCCGGATACTTGAGGATGCTGTAATTGACGTTCCGGTCGGGCGTCGCCCACTCCGGCGCCCAGAAATCGCGATGGTGCCAGTCGGGCTTGGAGAAGTAGGCGCCGACGCCCATCCCCTGGGCCCGGAAGGCCTCGAAAATGGCCTTGGTAACGTCGGCCTTAGGATCGGTGTGGAACGGGACCTCGGGCGCGGTGATGCGATAGTCCGTCTGCCGGGTATCGAACATGGAGAACCCGTCGTGGTGCTTGGTCGTGAAGACGACATAACGCATGCCGGCAGCCTTGGCCGCCGCCGCCCAGGACGCGGGGTCGAATTTCACCGGGTTGAAGGTGCGCGGCAGGGCCTCGTAGGCCTTCTTGTAGGCGCAGTAGTCGTCCATGGTGCGCCGGCACCAGGGCTCGTCCTCGGAGCAAAGGGTCCAGGACTCGACGACGCCCCATTGGCTGTAGGCCCCCCAATGCATCATGAGGCCGAACTTCCAGTCCTGCCAGCGGGCGAGACGGGCCAGGACGAGGGGGTCGGTCTCGCGCTCGGTTTCGGGGGCTTGGGCGGCCGCCGGGATAACAAGCGCGGCCAGGGCCAGTCCGGCGACGATCATTCCCGAGACTCCGGCGATTTTCATGGCCATCCTCCTGCGGGGATCTCGAGCAGGAGATTACCACAAATCCCGGGCCGGCGGGAGCGGAGAGCGGCCGGACAGGCGGACGGCCCGCCGTGGTCAGAAACGGATCGGGCTCAGGCGGCTCCCTTGGCGGATTCCTGGCCGGGGTCGATTTCAATCCAAGAACAGGGTCGGCAAAGCCGTTGACAATTGTAAAAGATGTATTAAGATATTACTTAGATATATCGTGATATGTATTTATGGTAGGAGGCTAAGATGTTCCATAGAAGCGATTTCGGGAATTGGGGACCGGAACGGATGTTCCACAAAGGCGATTTCAAATACCTTATCCTCGACCTGCTCAGGGATAAACCCAGGCATGGCTACGAGATCATCCGCGAGCTTGAAGGCAAGTCGCACGGTTTCTATTCTCCGAGCCCGGGGACCGTTTATCCCACTCTTCAGTACCTCGAAGACATGGGCTATGTGACGGCCAAGGAGCAGGACGGCAAGCGGGTCTACACCATTGCCGAGGCGGGGCTCAAGTTCCTGGCCGACGAGGTCGGAACCGTGGACGGGATCAAGGACCACATGCGGGACCACTGGTGCGACTGGGGCTCCGAGTTCGGGGCGCAGTTTCGCGAGGTCATGCTGCAGTACGGCGAGATCGGGAGAGCGCTCGGCAAGCGGGTGCGGCGGATGTCCAGCGACAAGCTGCCGCGGATCGGCGCCGTGTTAAAGAATGCTCTGGCGGAAATCGAGAAGATCGTCAGCGAGGAACCGACGCCCCGGGTCTAGGCCTTATTTCGCGGTCTTCGTTTTGGCCGCCTTCACCTGGTGGTCGAGGATGATGTCGGCCATGAGGTTGACGCCGATGGGGATGCCGGCCTCGTCGGCCATGAAGGTCGGCGAGTGGACGGCCGTCGCCTCCCGGTCGGGAGGCACGACGCCCAGATTGAGCATCACGGCCGGTGCGATCGTTCCGAAAAAGCTGAAATCCTCGCCGCCCATCTCGGGCTTCTGTTCGACGAGGGCCGTCTTCGAGCCGAGGACGTGCTCGGCCGTGGCCAGGGCGTCGCGGACGAGGGCCGGATCGTTGTAGACCGAGGGCGTTCCGAATTCATAGGCCAGGTCGAACGGCGCGCCGGCGGCTTCGCAAATCCCCTTCACCAAGCGGCTGATCTTGTCCTTGAGGATCTGCCGCTGGTCCTCGCCGTAGTTGCGCACGGTCGCCTCCAGCTTGGCCGAGCGGGGGATGATGTTGGGGGCCGTTCCGGAATGGAAGGACCCGACGGTGATGACCGTGTTGTTCTGGACGTTGATCTCGCGGGAGACGATGGTCTGGAGGGCGGTGACGACCTGGGCCCCGACGACGATCGGATCGACGCAGGACCAGGGGCTGGCGCCGTGGCAGCCCTCCGACTTGATCTCGAGGGTGAAGCCGTCGACGTTGGCCGTCATGAATCCCGAGGTGTAGCCGACCTTGCCGGCCTTGAGGGTGTCGTCGACGTGGTAGGCGAAGAAGGCCGACGGGACGATGTCCCTGAACGCGCCGTCCTCGATCATGAGACTGGCGCCGCCGCAACACTCCTCGCCGGGCTGAGCGACGAAGACGATGGTGCCGGGGATGTCCGCCTTCACGGAAGCCAAGACGGCGGCGACCCCGAGAAGCATGGTCGTATGGATGTCGTGCCCGCAGGCGTGCATGACCCCGGTCTCGCGGCCTTCGACGATCGCCTTGTCTTTCGAAGCGAAGGGAAGGTCGGTCTCCTCGGTGATGGGCAAGGCGTCCATGTCGCCGCGCATGGCCGTGACCGGGCCGGGCTTGCCGCCCTTGAGGATGCCCAGGACGCCCGACTTGGCGTAGCCCGTCCGGACTTCGAGGCCGAGCTTACGGAAATAATCGGCGACGATGGCCGAGGTTCGAGGCAGATCGAGACCCAATTCCGGGTGGCAATGGATGTCGTCGCGGATGGCGATAAGCTCCGGGGTCAGCTTGTCGGTCATGGCCTTGACCTTCTTCTCGAGGGGCGTCGAAGGGGAGGTAGCGGCCGGGAGCAAGGATATGAAGACAAGGACGGCGAGAATGAACGCCGGGACGGCGATGGAACGTTTGGTCATGGCCACCTCCTCGGAATATAAGGGGAGCCTATGGTATCCGAAACGGGGCCGGCCATGCAAAGGGGGAAGGTTTGACCCCTACTTTCAAAAAAAGTATGATGAGGCGAAACGACGGAGGGAGGCCCCATGAACGTCAAGAAACTCATCGAAACCCAGGTCGAAGAGATCAAGAAGACGGTCGGCTCCGGCAAGGCCATCTCGGCCCTGTCGGGCGGCGTCGACAGCTCCGCCTGCACCGTCCTGGCCCACCGGGCCCTCGGTCCCCAGCTCAAATCGGTCTTCATCGACCATGGCCTGATGCGCGCCGGAGAGCCTCAGGAGATCGCCAAGATCTTCGCCGGCCTCGGCATCGCCGTGGACATCGCCGACAAGAAGAAGGAGTACTTCGCCGCTCTCAAGGGCAAGGCCGACCCGGAGGAAAAGCGCAAGGCTTTCCGCTACGCCTTTTACAGCTCCTTCGGCAAGGAGGTCCTCAAGAGCAAGGCCCGCTTCCTGATCCAGGGCACGATCGCGGCCGACATCATCGAGACCCAAAAGGGCGTCAAGACCCAGCACAACATCCTCGAGCAGATCGGCATCGACCCGGAAAAAGGCTTCGGCTTTAAGGTCATCGAGCCGCTCAAGGAGCTCTTCAAGCACGAGGTCCGCCTCGTGGCCAAAGAGCTCGGCCTGCCGGAATCGATCTGGAACCGGATGCCCTTTCCCGGCCCGGCCCTGGCCACGCGCATCATCGGGGAGGTGACGCCCGAGCGGGTCGACCTCGTCCGCGCCGCCACGGTCATCGTCGAGGAAGAGGCCGCCGCCCACAAACCCTTCCAGGCCTTCGCCGTCCTTCTCGAGGACAAGGGCACAGGCATCGTCGGGGGGAAGCGTTCCTTCGGCCACATTATCATCGTCCGCTCCGTGGAAAGCCGGGACGCCATGACGGCCGAACCGTCGCCCCTGCCTTGGGCGACGCTGATGAAGATCTCAAAACGGATCACTACGGACCTTCCCCAGGTCACCCGCGTCGCCTACGAGCTCACGGGAAAGCCCCCGGCCACCATCGAATACATCTGAGTTCAGCTCGATCGGAGGGAGTCATGCCCTTTACGGGAAAGAAGAAGACCGGCGCGCCCACTCTGGGCGTCTTTGTTCCCTGCGACCCGCGCATCGACAAGGACGCGCGGACGCGGGCCTTCAACATGGGCCAGATGACGGCCGCCCTGCTGGCCAAGCGCCTGCGCCTTCCCGACGGCGCCGCGCCCAACCTCTTCACCTGTTCGCGGCTCGTCGACAGCGAAAGTACGGCCGACCGGGGAGCCCGGGAGATGAAGGAAGCGGGCGCCGAAGGCCTCATCATGGTCCCCGACACCTGGTTTTTCCCCGGGAAGACGGGCATGGCCTTGACCGCTCATTTCCCGCCGACGATCCCCCTGGCCTGCGTCGGCGGCAACAACGCCCCCAAGCCGGGAGTCGTCGGCATCGACGCCTTGGTCGGCGCTTATGCTCAGACGGGCCGGCTCTGCCCCATGGTCATCGGCAACACTCCCGAAACCGGGCTCCATCCGGAATATGACCCCAAGACCCAGGAGGAGATCGTCGACCTGGCCTACGCCATGCTCACCCGGATCGCGCTCCAAGGCCGGCGCTATGTGGCCGTCGACACCGACTCCATGCAGATGGAGACCGCGCTCAACCACGTCCACGCCGCCCGGCGCTTCTTCGGCCTGGAGAGCACGCGCGAATCCATGAAGCTTTTCGCCGATATGCTCCGGAAGAAGGGCGGCTACGATCCCAAAGAGCTCCAGGCGCTCCACGACTGGGTCGTCAACGTCAAGTTCAAAGGCCGCATCTTCTCGAATTCCGAGGACATCACCCGCCTCCGCCTCGACATCTACACCGACAAGAAAGTCAAAGCGCCCGCGCTGGCCGCGGCGGATGAACAGAAGCTCGACGAAGGCCTGGCCCTCTACCTCATCATCCGCAACTACATGCGTGACGTCAACGCCATCGCCGGCGGTTGGACGAACCAGCTGGCCTGGGGCTCGGACCGGCGCGGCCTGCCGATGACGACGGCCGACATCGCCGAGTCGCTCTTCAATTCGACCGAGGATCACACGGGCAAAAAGACGGTCGTCCCCTTCGCCACGGAGAACGACATCCAGGCCCTCCTGACGATGATCGCCTACTGCTATCTGTCCGGCGGCCGGCCCACTTTGTTCATGGACTTCCGGAAGGTCTACGAGCCCTGGGAAGTCGAAGCCAACGCCAAGGCCCTGGGCTTGGATATCCGGAAATTCAAGAACGAACCCTGGATCGACCGCGGCTTTATCGACGGCAACAACTCCGGCGCCGCGTCGCTGGACTACGGTGACAGGTGGTTCCTGTTCAAGGCCGTCGAGTCCTATTTCCCCGGGTTGGGCTTCTCGGTCGCCTACCTCTCGCCCAAGGGTATCAAGGGCATGGCCGGCCGCCTCGGCTTCTCCGACCTTTCGGGCCTGTTCACTATGGTCCAGGACGAGGCCCAGAGCATCGAGCTCCCCGCGGCCCTGGCCGAGAGGGTCTGCCACGCCTCGGACTACACCTGGCCGCACACGCTCCTGACCTTCGACCACGTCCCCGCGAGCCAGGCCAAGATGGGCATGCCGGCGAACCACATCCACATGGTCACCGGCCTGCCGCGCCGCCGCTGGCAGCATTTCTCCGATTACGCCAACATCCTTAACTATCGGTGGGAAAACTCGCCGGAGTTTGTCGATGGCCTGGACCGGCCCGTACCGATGCTCTACCGCATCAACGGAGGGGAAACCGCGGCCAAGATGCTCCTGGCCGGACGGAGGTAGGGGAGCCGCCCCCGCTCCGGGTTGACAGTCCAGAGGGATTCTGTTATTTTTGTGGCCCCTTGCGGGGCCATCGTCTAGAGGCCCAGGACAGGTGGTTCTCAGCCATCAGACCGGGGTTCGAATCCCCGTGGCCCTGCCATTCGCGATAAGTGCCGGACTTCGTCGGCGACCTTGTCCGCGATATCCCGGCATCGGGCCAGGCCATCGGTCGCGATATACCTTCGGACGGAATCCCGTGACGAAAAGTCGCATCCCGTAACAGCCCGGCATTGAGTGCTGCCGAACTCCCCGGCGAACCACCCGGCCAGACCTTTCCCGAGGTTCATGATCCGGTTGAACTTGTTGATGGGATCGGCGAAGGCATTCCCGCCGGTCTTCATGAGCACGATCATCCGTAGCACGCGCGCAAGACTGTCCTCGATCTCGCACATCCTCATGCCCAGAGCCATGACGCCAGCCGCATAGGCGCTGCAGGTCATGCCTTTGAGCAGCGTTCCTCCCAAATAGCCCGAGGTCGCGTCGAGAAGTCCCGGGCTCGAGGGAATGACGGGGCTCAGACGGTCCAGCACGTGATGAGAGCAATGAAATCCCCCGGCCGCCATATGGGAATAGAGCAGGGCGTAGGCCTCCAGTCTCCCTCCGTCGATGGCGCCGACGCCGGCGCGGTCCAAGGCCGAGGCGGCGATCTCGGGGGCACAGCAGACGGCCCTGATACATCGCGTCAACCGGTAGTTGTCTCCCCGGATCTCCCGGCAGAGGGGCGTCTTGTTGCGGTCCACGAATTGCCGGAAATGATCATGGCCGACATGGAAAACGAGCGGCAGGCCGTCTCGGAGATCTCGCAGTCCATAGCGCAAGCCGAAAAAGAAGAGCGGCGAGGTGATTCCGCCGCATTCGAACCCGGTGTCGCCGATGCCCCCCGGGAGGCCGCCCACCGCTTTGACCGGCCATTCTTCTTGGCAGCCTGAGAGCTCCAGGATGGTCTTCATCACTGTAGGGGCGCAATGGCCCATCTTGAGCAGATGCCGCAGGCTTCTCGTGCGAAAACCGACCAACTCGCTCCTCCCGACGCTCAAAGATAGCGGCCGACCCGCCCGCAATACTCCTCGTATTCACGGCCGAACATCTTCCGCAGGCACTCTTCTTCGGCCAGGATGATCCGATGATGAACGGCCGCGATGCCCGCTCCGACAAGAAGGATGAGGGGGTTCAGGGTGTAGAGGGCCGCCGCGAGCAGCGTCGCGTCCAATCCGAGGTACATCGGATTGCGGCCGAAGCGGAAGATCCCGTCAATCCTCAGCTTCGTCTCTTCTTCGGGGCATCCGACCCGGAACGAACTGCCGAGGCCGATGCGGCCGGCGAACAGAAGTCCCCAGCCGGAGACCCACAGCCCCAGAGAGATCCATTTCAGCAGGGGAGGCACCCTGACCGGAGAAAGGTCCACCTCGAACCCCTGCAAGAGCATCGCCGTCCAGGGGATGAGCATGGCGAACTTGCTCAGGAGAAAGATATTCTTGTTGATGGGAGGGCGGCCTTCCATGGCGATATTCCGGCGCCGCAAAGAAACCCTCGCCGCCGCCAGGACGGCCATGAACATCACGGGGAAGACAGCGACCGTCGGCGGCTCGAACACGATGTCGACCCTCCTAGACCCCCAGGCGGGGTCATTGGCTTTCCCCGCCGGCTTGATATGGTTCTTCTCCGAGGAATTCTAGGCCGCCGTCACTCGGGATGTCAAGGCCAGCCGGAGCCGGGCAAGCCGGCCGGATCCCGGGCTTTTCCTCAGTTTGACTTCGCTTAACGACTCAACCTATGCTCTTGGACGAAAAGGGTGAATCATGAACTGCCGACGCTGCCAAACTGAGAACCCCGGGACCTCGAGGTACTGTTCGGCCTGTGGAGCGCTTCTGACGGCTTCTCTGACCAAGCCGAAACGTTCCCTTCCCTGGTACGTATTCGCCGGCGTTGGCCTTCTCGCCGTTCTCGCCGCCGCGTATCTTTTCCTGCCCGGCCTCAGGCCGTCCTCCAGACGCGCGGCTTCCGGGCCCCCTGCGGCCGGGGAGCCGGCCGCGCCGGCCCCCGAATCTGCCGCCACCGGGTCCGCCACATCCCCTTCTGCGCTCGGGTTCGTGGCCGGACGCTTCGCCATCGACGGCGCTTCCCGGGCGGCTTCGTCCTCGGTCGAAGCCGTCTTCTTCGACGGCGCCTGGACGGCCCTGCCGCTCTGGGCCTTGATGGGGGCGACCGGGCCCCGGCTCGAAAGTCCCGGCCCCGCGGGGGCCGTTCCCTCCTGGGTCGACTGGACCCCTCCAGCTCCTCTGGTCCTCTGCCGATTCGATCTCAGAGATCCGCTCAGGACCGCCGAGCTCGCGCCTTTCGACGATACGAAGATCCTCGAATGGCGGCCGCTGAGCGGCGCGAAAACATCCTTTGCCATCGAAACGGGCCCGCTCCGCCCTGCCGGATCGTTCAGGACCTTCGCCCTGTTCAAGGACATCGA
>JADGNU010000206.1 GCA_017883305.1 Candidatus Aminicenantota bacterium
TTCATCGGATTGCCGTGTCCGAGGAAGAGCACCGGCATGCGGCGAGCCATGTCAGACGGTCCTTGCGATGCGGGAGTCCTTTGCGGGGGGGACAGCCCTAGTTCCCGATGCCCATCTGCTTCATATAGGTGGCGCCGTCCCAGTACAGCCATTCCTCGATCATGACCCCGTCCTTCCAGTGCCCTACGGTGCACATGGGAAGGGTGAACGACTTGCCGGTGGGCTGAATGAACTTGCCGTTCCCGATGGGCATCGGCTGGGTGAACGTGCCGGTCATGATGCCGGTGACGCAGGTGAAATCGTCCGACCCGAACTTGACGGGATGGATCTTGATCTTCGTGTCCGGGGCGTAGACGAACATCGCCTTGAGGTCTTCGATGTGGCGTTCGATGCCGTTGGTCTTATGGCCGTCGGGCCAGTCGACGATGACGTCCTGGGCGTGGCTCTCGTGCAGCCGGACCCACTCCTGGTTGCTGAACACGACGTAGTCCAGGGTGTCGAAGGTCTCGAGATTCTTCGCGACCAGGGCCCTCTCGTCCGTGAACTTCTGCAGCTCCAGCTTCATCTGGTCGATCTTGGCCTGCATCTCGGGGGAATAGCCCTTGTCGGCGCTCTTGGTGCAGGCCGAAGCGATCATCAGGCCCAAGACGAGCAGGGCGAGCGTCGATAGACTTCTGATAAGCGGTTTCATAATTGGCTGTCCTTTCAGAAGACCCCTACAAATTCTATAGATTTATTATAGTTTCGGAAACGGACCGCGTCAACCACGCCCCGTCAGGACGCCGCGGCGTTGTCGTCCTCGACGGCCGTCCGCAGCCTGTCCAGGAAATCGGGGATGGCCGAAGTGACCCGGTTCCAGCTCGGGATGAGAGGAGAGTAGCGCGGGTCGTCCATGAATTCCTTGCCCGCGATCTGGATGGCCCGGGTGAAGGCCTCGATGATGACCGTTTCCAGATGGTAGTCGAACGCAAGACCGTTGAAGTCCGCGTCGTCGCGATAGCTCTTGACCGTGTCCTTGGCCGTCCGCTGATAGTTGATGACCAGGGTCCGCAGGGCGCTCTCGCTGAGCACGATGCTTTCCACGGCCAGGTTGCGGAACACCGATTTGGCGATGTCGACGGCCATCTTCATCAGGCCGGTCCCCGGGTCCTCGGCCGACAGGGGCTGGTGCTTGTGCTCGTAGGTCTCGCAGATCTCGGCCTGGCAGATCCGCCGCATGGAGTAATTCCGGTAGACTTCGGCCAGGGTCTCGATCTCGAGACCCCAGTCGCTGGGGATGTTGTTGATCCGGGCCAGATCCGTGATCATGGAGAACTCCCCGGCCAGGGCATAGCGGAAGCTGTCGAGGTAGACGAGGAAAGGCAGGTACCCGAAGAGCTTGATCAGGCTGCGGACGAGCGGAGTGACGAAGAGGCGGGTCACCCGTCCGTGCATCCTGTCCGTCACCCGGGCATAATAGCCCTTGCAGAACGCGTAATCGATGTGCGGCGAGGCCACCGGATAGAAGAGCCGGCCGACGAGCTCCCGCGAGTGGTTGACGATGTCGCAGTCATGAAGGCCGATGACCTTGCTCTCCTCGCGGGACAGGATATAGCCATAGGCGGTCCAGGCCGACCGGCCCTTGCCGTCCTCGCCGGCGAAAAGGTCGTTGGCTTCGAGAAGCCGGTAGAGCTCGAGGAAGCGCGGCCCGGAGGCCCAGACGATCCGGTGCCTCTGCGGCAGGAGGGAGAAGATCTCCCGGGCATGGACGAAATGGGCCGGATCGTCCGTCCTCCCGAGCGTGATGACGATCTCATGGAGGTAGGGAATGTCCATGAGGTTCTTCACGATCGCGTCGAGGGCGGGCGAATCGAGCTCCTTGGGCGTCATGGGCAGGACCAGGGCCATCGGACGGTGACGGCCGAAATTCTCGAGATCGGCTTCGAGGCGCGGCAGGTTCAGGGCGCCGAGCCGATGGAACGTAGCCAGCAATCCGGTTTGATAGAAGTCAGCCATGTCGTCCTCCTTCGTGTTCGATCTATGCCGGGCCGCGGACCCGGTCGTCGGGAGGTCAGACCGCGCTGTGAAGGACCCGGAGGACGGCTTCCCGCCAGCCTTCGGGTCCGGCGTAAGGAGCGATGACGAGCCCCGGCAGGTCGATGGCCGCGGCGTGGCTGCCGCCGGGTCCGCGGACGAGGACGGGAATGTCGACCTCCCGCAGCATCGGCTCGTCGTTGAGGCTGTCGCCGAGTCCGACAGCCCGGACCGGCGCGCCTCCCCGGTCGAAAAGCCCGCGCAGAGTACGGACGGCCCGTCCCTTGTGGTTCCCACCGACGAGGTGATGAAAGCGTCCGCCGCTCACGACTCGCAGGCCGGCGCCCGCAGCTTTCCTGACGACCGCGCCCAGGGACGCCAGATCGGCCCCGATGAAGGGCTCGTCGTATTCGCGCCGGGCGGCGAGCTCGGCGTGCTCGCGCGAGAAGCCGCAGCGCTTGGCGATCTCTTCGACGGACATGTCGCCGAAGCCGCGGAGAGGGAGCCCGGTCGCGGCGCGAATGGCCCAGAGCGCAGACCGGATCTCGGCGATGGGCCGGCCGAATTCGAGAATGCCGTAGCCACCGTCGATCCGGTCATATCTTGGGTCCGGGCCGAAGTACCCCAAGGGGACGAGCACGGCCCCGCCGTTCTCGACGACGAAGGGGTGCGGGTTATCGAGCGCCCTGCGCCAGCGTTCGGTTTCGGCCCGAGTCTTGCTGGTGCACAGGACGATCGGGACTCCGGCCGCGGCCAGGGCGTCGAGGGCCGGGCGAGCCGGCTCGAACGAATAGGTGGAGTGGTCGAGCAGGGTCCCGTCGAGGTCCGTGAAGACGACCAAGGGAGGCCTCTGCATGCGTATCCCTCCGTCAATATTCCACCCGGGCGCGTCGAGGCGGAAATCCCCGCCTCTCCATGTTAAAGGATGACGCTCAGCCTGTCAAAACGGGGCTTGGGCCCTTAGGTCCTCGAACCGCTCCGCGTCGAGGATCCGGACCGGCGATCAGGCCGGGCCCCACTTCATCAGGACGGGCGGAATGAGGGCCAGAGCGGCGAACAGGACCCAGAGGATGAGCAGGGGCACGAGCCAGCGGGCCCACTTCTCCCATCTCAGCCCGGCCAGGGCGAGGACGCCCATGGTTACGCCCGATGTCGGCAGGACCGGGTTGATGTACTCGGCCAGCTGAAAGGCGAAGACGGAGGTCTGCCGGGTGATGCCGACGAGGTCGCCGAGCGGCGCCATGATGGGTATGGTCAGTGCCGCCTGGGCCGTGCCGGAGTGGACGAAAAAGTTGATGACGCACTGGGAGACGAACATGATCTGGGCCGAGATGACCGGGTTGAATTGGGAGATGGCCCCAGCCATGCCGGCCAGGATCGTGTCCAGGATCTTGCCGTCCTGGGCCACGATGAGAATGGCCCGGGCCGTGCCGATGATCAGGGCGGCGTTGATCATGTCCTTGGCTCCGTCGACGAAGGCCTTGCCGAACACGTCTCCCTTGAGCCCTCCGACAAGTCCGGCCAGGATGCCCATGGCCAGGAAGACGCCGCCGATCTCGTTGATGTACCACTTCTGGCCGAAGGCGCCGAGGATGCCGAAGACCATGACGACGAAACCGGCCAGGAAGACGAGGAGCACGGCCCATTGGCGGGCCGTGAGGGTCACCTTTTCGAGGACGGGCTTGTCGACGCTGAGCCGCTTCCGCTTTTCCTGATCTTCGTCGTAGGTCGGGCTGAGGGACGGGTTCTTATGGATCCGGGCCGCATAGCGCATGACGACGGCGATGGCGATGGCCGTCCCGACGGCCCAGACTGCCAGCCGGTAGCCCAGGCCCGAATACATGGGCAGGCCGGCGATGCCCTGGGCGATTCCGACGGTGAAGGGGTTGAAGAACGCGCCGGCGAATCCGGCCGCGGCCCCGAGGAAGGGCATGGCCACGCCGACGATCGTGTCGTACCCGAGCGACAGCGCCAGCGGCACGAAGATGAGGATGAAGGGCATGGTCTCTTCGCACATGCCCCAGACGCCGCCCCCCAGCGAGAAGATGAGCATGATCACCGGGATGAGCAGCACGCGCAGGGCCTTCTTTCGCCCGAAGGTGAAGGTGATGTTGCGGATGACGGCGGTGATGGCCCCGGTCTGCTGGATGACGTTGAAGGCCCCGCCGACGATGAGGAGAATGGCGATGATGGCTGCCGCGTCGATGAAGCCGCGGGTGGGCGAAACGAGGAGCCCGCCGAGCCCCTGGGGCTGGCTGGCCATGCGATGGTAGGAGCCGGCCACCGGCACCGTCCGGCCCTCCTTGATCACGCGCTGGTATTCGCCTCCCGGGACGACCCAGGTGGCGATCACGGTCAGAAGGACCATGACATAGATGAGGATCAGCGTGTGGGGCAGGCGAAGTGGTTTGGACTTCACTTCGACGGCTCCTCGACGCGCCCGGAGGCGATGTCGTAGATGTCGCCGGGAAGGAGGACCTGCATCGTCAGGCCGTGCCCCCCCAGACGGCCGTCGGGAAGCCTCGACGTCTTGGCCCGCCGGGCGTCATAGATGATGACCTGTCCTTCGCCGAGGACCTCGTATTTGCCGTCGGGACGGACAAGGACGGCCGTCGATTCCTCGATGCCGACGCCGACGAGGGTCGGGAACTCGAGGACGACGGCGATCAAGCGATTGTGCCTCCGCCGGGTGACGAAGTGCTGGTCGATGACGGCATTCTTGACGAAACCGAATCCTTCGGTGTGCTCGACATCGCCGGCCAGGATGACCTCCCAGGTCCCCTCCTCGTTGTTGGTCCGCTTCTCGTTGCCGGTGATCATGAACTCGCTCTGGACCGCGGCGCCGGCACTCGTCCCGCCGATGACCCCGCCCTTCTCGTAGATCTCGTGGATCCGGGCCAGGACGGGAGTCCCGAGAAGAACGCCCGTAAGCTTGGCCTGGTCGCCGCCCGTAAAGAAGACGCCGCCTGCGCCGTCAAGGATCTTCGGGGCGTCGGGCTTCAGGGCCTCTTCGCGGGTGAGGTGATAGACCGCGACGTCCTTGACGCCATAGCGCTCGTATTCGGCCAGAGTCGACTGCCGGACTTCGTCCGGGACCGACGTGGCCATGGTGAAGACGACGATCTTCCCGGTATCAAAGGCCTTGGCCAGAGCGATAAAGCGCCTCATCA
>JADGNU010000207.1 GCA_017883305.1 Candidatus Aminicenantota bacterium
CGTGGGCGGCGGCGTTCCGGAGCTTGTATTGATGGAAGGAATACGGACGCCATCTCTTGAACAGCTCCAGCGTCGCTTCGCGCGGGCTCACCGGCACTTCGGACTCCATGAGCACGATCTTGCCCTTGACGTCGAGCCCCTTGTAGTCGTCGTAGCCGAGCTCCGGCGCGGTGATGCCGTAGCCGGTATAGACGACCTCGGCCGTGACCTGGCCCGAACCCGATGTCCCGCCGGGCATGAACTCGTCCTCATACGCATAGAACTTCTTGATGATGCCGCCCTTCCCCGCCGGGAGGCTCATCTCGCAGACGCCGCCGGGAGAAACGGTCGTGTAGGGATTCGGGAACAGCTGCCGGTAGGTCCCGTTCTCGCCTCCCGGCTCGACGCCCCAGCTTTTGAGCAGGGACTCGACCCACTCGACGCAGGCTTCATACTCTTTGGTGCCGGTCAGCCGGCCGGCGAATTTTTCGGAGACGAGCTCCTTGACGTAATCGTAGAGCGGCTGGCTCTGGATGAGATGCATGGCCTCGAGGATCTTGGCCTCGTCGGTGGCCGGGGCTTGGGCCGGCCGGCCCGGCTGGGCAGCGAGCGGGAGTCCCGCGAGCGCGAGAACAATGAGAACGGCCGGAGCGAAACGGCGGAAGAGCTTCATGACGGAGCCTCCTGGATCGAGTTGATGGGTATTCTACGTTCGGACGCGCGGCAAGTCAAAGCCCGTCGGAAGGGGCACCGGCCGATTTGATTCGGCCTCCTGATTCTGCTATTTTGGCCTCCTCGGAGAGTTATCAAGGAGGCATCCATGACCCGCAATCTTCTCCCCATTCTTGTCGCGGCCATGATCTTCGTCGGCGGCTTGGCCCTGGCGCAGACCCCGGCGGCCAACCCCAAGGTCTTGCTCAAGACGAGCCTGGGCGACATCACCCTGGAGCTCTATCCGGCCAAGGCGCCGATCACGGTCAAGAACATCCTCGGCTACGTCAACGCCAAGTTCTACGACGGTCTCATCTTTCACCGCGTCATCCCCAATTTCATGATCCAGTGCGGCGGCTATTCGGCCGACATGGCCGAAAAAGCGGCCAACGCCCCCATCAAGAACGAATCCGGCAACGGATTGACAAACGCCCGCGGCACCGTGGCCATGGCCCGGACGAACGACCTCGACAGCGCCACGGCCCAGTTCTACATCAACCTCATCGACAATTTCGGGCTGGATGAGATGAAGTACTGCGCCTTCGGCAAGGTCATCTCCGGGATGGACGTCGTCGACGCCATCGCCAAGGTCCAGACGGGAAGCAAGCGCGGCCACGCGAACGTGCCGCTCCAGCCGGTCACCATCCTTTCGGCGACGGTCGTCAAATAGAGTTGTTCAACGCGATCTTCCCTTTCCTGCACCTGGCGGCCCTGCTGGCCGCCGTGGTTTACGCGATCGTCTCACTCGCCCAGGGAAACGTCCCCCGTTCCGGCCTCATCGCCGTCCTGCTCCTCATCTACTATATCTTCATCCTTCACCCGGCCGTAAAGAAGGAGATCTCCCGCCGGCGGTCCTTGAAGAAGTAGGCAGCCGGTTGCCTTTTGGGGCCGATGAGTCTATCATCGGCCCATGCTGAAAATCCGTTCCCTTGGCATTTTCGCCCTCGTTCTCCTGCTGGCCGCAAGCTCGATTGCCCAACCGCCCGACAAGAACCTCAGGGACGGGCTGGCGTCGATCAGCCCGGCCGAGACCTACGACATCGTCAAGACCCTGGCCCGGCCAGAGTATGCCGGACGCCTGACCGGGCATCCCGGCTACACCGCGGCCGCCCAGTGGGCCGCGAAAAAGCTCGCCGCTTGGGGCCTCAAGCCCATCTCGGGCAAGGACGGTTACCTTCAGCCCTATGCCTCGCCCTACACGATCATCGACAAGGCCGAGATGACCATCCTGCTTCCCGACAGCCCGGCCGACCCGGCCAAGGCCCCGGTCTATAAAGAGATGAAGCTCGTCCCGGAGAAGGATTTCCTGCCCCTTCTCTACTCCGACAGCGGCGACAGGACAGCCGAAACGGTCTTCGCCGGTTGGGGCATCTCGGCCCCGGAGATCGGCTATGACGACTACGCCGGCCTCGAGGTCAAGGGCAAGTTCGTCCTCTGTTACCGCGGCACCCCGGACGAGAACGACAAGAGATATCAGTCCTACGACGAGCACCGGACGCGGATGAAGACGGCCAAGGACAAGGGCGCCCTGGGCATCGTCTACGTTTATGACGAGATCGCCTCCAATCCGAACGGCGATTTCCTCGAAGGCTTCACGCCGGCCATGATCGGGCCGAAAGTCATGGACGCCATTCTGAAGGATGTCAATTCGACCTCGGCCGATCTCAAGAAGTCGCTGACGACGTGGAAGCGGCCCGTTTCGTTCCCGCTCCGGGCCAAGATCCATCTGGCCGTCGCGTCGCGGCATTTTCCCCTTGCCGTCGGCTACAACGTGGTCGGCTACATCGAAGGCTCAGACCCCAAGCTCCGGCACGAGTGCGTCATCATCGGCGGCCACTTCGACCACACCGGCGCCCACATGGGCCTCCTCTTCCCCGGCGCCGACGACAACGCCAGCGGCAGCGCCACGGTCATGGAGGCCGGCAAGGCCATGGCCGCGCTGGCCCACAAGCCCAAGAGATCGATCATCATCGCGCTCTTCGGCGGCGAAGAGCTCGGGCTCCAGGGATCGACCTGGTTCTCCGAGCACGTCCCCGGCCCGTTCGACAAGGTCGCGGGCATGTTCAACTTCGACATGACCGGCGAAGGCGACGGCCTTTGGGGCGGCGTGCCCGCCGAACCGGCCGAGTTCAAGGGGGCGCTCGAGGAGGCCGACAAGTCGGTCAAGGTCCTCCGCGGCCTCGGTGTCATCCGGGGCGTCGGCGTCCGCGGCTCGGACTTCGCCCCGTTCTTTCTTCAGGGCATCCCCGCCGCGAGCCTCGGCTCCAACGGGCCCCATCTCGCCTATCACCAGACCGGAGACACGATCTACCGCATCAATCCCGACATTATGGCCGACGCGGCCAAGGTGGCTTTCCTGGCCGCCTACATCTGGGCCGATCGCTAAAGGACGTGATGAAGGTCGCCAGAGAAGGCCTGCGCTTCATCCTACCGGCGGCCGGGCTGGCCGTCCTCTTCGCCATTCTTGGCATCGGCCTCCTGGCTCTCCTGTCGTTCCTCTTCGCCTGTGCCTTCACCTTCTTCTTCCGCGACCCGGACCGCGTCCCTCCGGCGGGCGAGCATCTCTTGGTCTCCCCCGCCGACGGCGAGGTCCTCGGCGTCGATCCGATCGACGCGCCTCCCGGGATCGAAGGCCCGGCGGTCAAAGTCACGATCTTTCTGTCTCTCTATGACGTCCATATCGTCCGCGCGCCGCTCGCCGCCACGGTCGCTTCGGTCGACTATCGCCCGGGCAAGTTCGTGCCCGCCTACAAGCCCGAGGCCGGCGAGCACAACGAATCGACGACCCTGGCCCTCAAGGGAGGCCGCGTCGACGCAATCATGAAAATGATCGTCGGCGTCGCCGCCCGCCGCATCAAGACGTTCGTCCTGCCCGGCCAGGCCGTCACCCGGGGCCAGAAGGTCGGACTGATGTTCTTCGGGTCGCGGGTCGAGCTGACCCTGCCCGCGAGGGTCGCGATCAAAGCCGGACTTCACGACAAGGTGAAGGCCGGAGAGACCGTCATCGGCGAGGTCCAGCCATGAAGCAGAAAAAAGCGCACTACGGACTCAACGTCCTGCCCAGCCTGTTCTCGCTGACGAACCTCTTCTTCGGGTTCATGAGCGTCCTCCTGACCTTCCACGGCCGCTACCGGATGGCCGCGCTGCTGATCATCATCGCGGCCCTGATGGACGGCCTCGACGGCCTGGTCGCCCGGGCCACCCATACGCCGTCCGACTTCGGGATCGAGCTCGATTCCCTGGCCGACGCCGTCTCGTTCGGCCTGGCCACGTCCATCCTCATCTATTATTGGGGCATGGAGATGGCCGGCCCGCCGGCCGTCTTCTTCAGCTTCATCTTCCTGACCGCCGGGGTCCTCCGGCTGGCCCGCTACAACGTCCGCAGCCACGTCCCGTCGGACCGGAAGCATTATCAGGGCCTGACCGTGCCTTCGGCGGCCGTGTTCATGGCCGCCGTCGTCAATTTCCATCCCATTCCGCTGGCGGCGCGGGAGTCGGGGTTCCTCGTCGCCGTGCTGACCCTCGTCATCGCCCTATGCATGGTCAGCACGTTCCCCTACCGGAATTTCGTCAAGGCCTTCATGGGCCGCCAGATCGGCATCCGCACGGCGCTCTTCGTGGCCGTGTCCCTCTTCGGCGTGCTGTTCTACACCCGCTATTTCCTGCTTCTCTTTTTCGGCTTGAACGTCCTCTCCGGGCCGGCCGTGGCCTTGGCCCGGGCGCTCAAGAAGCATCCGCGCAAGAAGGCCGAGCCCAAGGTCATCCCGTCGTGAAGACGAGGCAGACCAGGCCATCCAAGCCTCGGGGCCGGGTCAACTGGCTTCGCGTCGCGGCCGCGCTCGTCGTCGCCGCCGTCGTCATCGCCGCGCTCATCCTCCTCGGCCGCGTCGTCTTCCCGTCCAAGCCGCCCGAACCGTTCCGGCCCGAACCGGCTACGCCGGTCATCGCGGCGCCACCGCCCGCCCCGGCGCTGGCCGAGGAGAAGATCGTCATCCCCCCGCGGTCGAATATCGCCGACCTCCTTAAGAGGCGCGGTTTCACCGACCGTGAGGTCCGCGACCTCCGGGAAGCGGTCAAGCCGGTCTATGACCTAGGCAAGATCCGGGCGGGCCAGCAGCTGCGCCTGGCCATTCTCCCCGGGGGCCCGTGGAAGCGGCTCGAATACGACATCGATGAGACCCGTTTCCTCGTCGTCCGCAACGAGGAGGCTGGGGTCAGGGCCGAGATGAAGTACGTCCCCATCGAGTTCAAGCCGGCGTTCGTCTCAGGCGTCATCGAGGACAGCCTGATCGCCGCCCTGAACAAGGCCGGCGAGGAGGACAGCCTGGCCATCGATATCGTCGAGCGCTGCTTCGGCTGGGACATCGACTTCAACACCGACCTGCGCAAGGGCGACTCGTTCCGCGTCTTCGTCGAAAAGAGATACCTCGACGGCCGGTTCGCGGGCTACCGGGACATCCTGGCCGCGGAGTTCATCAACGAGGGCCG
>JADGNU010000032.1 GCA_017883305.1 Candidatus Aminicenantota bacterium
CTTGCCCAGCTTGATCTGGGCGTCGTAGTCGAGGGGGTCGAGCGCCACTGCCCGCTCGAGCTCGCGCGCTGCTTCGTCGTTCCGGCCGAGTGCGCGAAGGACAGCGCCGAGGGCGAGATGAGCCGGGGCCAGGCCGTCGTTCGATTTGAGCACGGCGCGGATGACCGTTTCGGCGTGCTGGACGGGCGACTGTTCGGTGCCGGGGCTGGCGCCGGGCGCGACAGGCGGGACGGTCTTGCGCCTGTACGCGCTGGCGAGCTCGATCCCGGCGGAGGCGAACGACGGGTCGAGACGGAGAGCGTCCTCGAAGGCGGCGATGGCTGAAGCGAGGGAGTCGGAATATGCGGCCGAGGAGGGGCCGGGAGCGGCATAGACGGCTGTCATAGAGCCGAGGCCTCGAATGTAAGATTCGAAGGCGCCGGGGACCGTGGTACTGGCAGAGGCGAGTCGGGCCGAGGCGGGGTTCGCTGCGGGAAGGCCGAGCGCCGCGGCGGCTTCGAGGACGAGATCCTCCTGCCAGGTGGCGATATTGGCGATGTGGTCGGTTTTTGGGAGGGAGACGATGCGGCGGAGGTTGGCCGGGTCGATGACGTCGAGGGTCAGGGTCAGGTTGTCGGCGACGCGCTTGAAAGTCCCGGAGAGGACGACGTTGGAGCCGAGGATGCGGAGGGCGTCGGAGGCCTCACGGACCTCGTAGCTGTCGAGGTGTTCGCCGGGCGTGACCCAGGAGCGGGAGCGGCGGGCGATCTCGTCGAGGCGGAGGCGGAGATATTCAGCCAAGCCGGCGGCGAAGACGCGGTCCTGAGGGCTGTCGCCGATGACGGTCGGGGTGAAGACGGTGATGTGACGGCCGCCGACGGGTTGGGCCAAGCCGAGAAGGACGGAGATCTTGCGGGGGAGGTGAAGCGCGAGGGCGGTGGAGAGGAGGGCGGCCCCGATCGCGAGGGCCGGGATAGCGAAGCGGACGAGGGCCGGGCGGTGGGGAGGCGCGGCAGAGATGGCGGGCGCGCCGGAGGCGGCGGTGCGAAGGTGGCCGGAATACCCGGCGCTCTCGCGGACGGCGGCCAGGTCCTGGGCCATCTCGATGGCGGACGAATAGCGCGCGGCGATGTCCTTGGCCAGGGCCTTTTCGAGGACGGGGGTGCAGCCGGCGGGCGTGCCGGGCGGGAGCAGGGCCAGGGATTTCGGCTCGCCGTTGACGATGTCGTAAGCGAGCGAATGTTCGGTCGAGCCGCGGAACGGGAGCTCCCCGGTGAGCATCTCGTAGAAGACGACGCCGAGCGACCAGACGTCGGTGCGGACATCGACGTCCTCGCCGCGGAGCTGTTCGGGCGACATGTAGGCGACCGTGCCGACGGCGCGGCCGGCGCGGGTCAGGCGGGCCTCGCCGGTGATCTTGGCCAGGCCGAAGTCGGCGATGCGGGCCGTCCCGTCCTTGGTGAGGAGGACGTTGGCCGGCTTGATGTCGCGGTGGATGATGCCGCTCGCGTGGGCGGCGGCCAGGCCGTCGGCGACCTGGGCGGCGATGGACAGGGCCTCGGCCGGGGCCAAGGGGCCGCGCTTGATCTTGGCCCGCAGGCTCTCGCCGTTGCAGAGGGCCATGGCGATGAACATGCGCCCGTCCTCGCTCTCGCCGATCTCGTGGATGGTGCAGATGTGCGGGTTGTCGAGGACGGAGGCGGCCTGGGCTTCGTGGACGAAGCGCTCGCGGGCCTCGGCTTCGTCGATGAGCTCCGCGGGCAGGAACTTGAGGGCCACGGTGCGGCGCAGCTTGAGGTCGTCGGCCTCGTAGACGATGCCCATGCCGCCGCGGCCTATCTCGCCGAGAAGGCGATATTTGCCGGCGATCACGGTGCCGGTGAGGATGCCGCGGGCGAGCGGGTCGATGGTCGTCGTGAGGGAAGGCGAATCGGAGGGCGAGGCGGAGGGAGACGCGGAGCGGGGTGCAGAGGCGGAGCCGGAAGCGGGCGCGGACGTCGAAGAAGAAGCCGGGGCGGGGGGCTGGGTGGACGGTTCAGGCGGGGCGAGCAGGGCGGCGCAGCTCCCGCAATAGCGGGACGAGTCCGGATTCGCGGCACGACATTTGGGGCATTCCACTGTCGCCACCATTCCCCGTTGGGCTAACGATAAACTTATTCCGCCCGTCCGTCAACAGGGGAAAAGGTTGACAAATTCGCAGGGTGGGCCATAATGCTTATTCCATCTTCGGCAGTGCGAGGTGTTGAAATGAGCGACAAATACTATTTCACGAGCGAAAGCGTCACCGAGGGCCACCCCGACAAGATCTGCGACCAGATCAGCGACGCTATCCTCGATAACCTGCTCGATCAGGACCCGGATGCCCATACGGCCATCGAGGTCCTGACGACGACCGGCTCGGTGCATGTCGCCGGCGAGATCACGACGACGGGCTACGCCGACATCCAGAAGATCGTCCGGGACACGCTCAGGGAGATCGGATACACGGATCCCCGCTACGGCATCGACTGCGAGGACGCGGGCGTCTGGGTCGCGGTCCACGGCCAGAGCGGCGACATCGCGCGGGGGGTCAAGAAGGCCGAGAAGCACGAGCAGGGCGCCGGCGACCAGGGCATGATGTTCGGGTACGCCTGCAACGAGACGCCCGAGCTGATGCCCCTGCCGATCATGCTCGCCAACCGTTTGACCCACAAGCTGGCCCAGGTGCGGAAGCACAACGCCCACCACAGCATGGGCCCAGACGGCAAGAGCCAGGTCACCGTGGAGTACAGCGACGGGAAGCCGGTGCGGCTCGAGGCCGTGGTCATCGCCCAGCAGCACATCTCCGACGTTTCGGAGCGGGACCTGAAGAAGCTCATCCTGGAGAAGGCCATCAAGCCGGTGTGCGGCAAGTACCTGGACAAGAAGACGAAAATCTATATCAACGCCACGGGTCGGTTCGTCATCGGCGGACCCGAGGGCGACACGGGCGTCACGGGGCGGAAGATCATCGTCGACACCTACGGCGGCATGGGCCGGCACGGCGGCGGCTGCTTTTCGGGCAAGGACCCGAGCAAGGTCGACCGGAGCGCCGCCTACGCCTGCCGGTACATCGCCAAGAACATCGTCGCGGCCGGGCTGGCCGACCGGTGCGAGGTCCAGCTTTCGTACGCGATCGGCGTCGCGAGCCCGATGGCCGTGTTCATTGACACGTTCGGGACCGGCAAGATCGCGGATAGCGACATCGCCGAGCTCGTCAAGAAGCACTTCCCGCTCAAGCCGAACGACATCATCGAGCAGCTGAAGCTGAAGCGGCCCATCTACAAGAAGACCGCCGCCTACGGCCACTTCGGCCGCAACGACCCCGATTTTACGTGGGAAAAGACGGACAAGGCGGCGGTTTTAGCGAAGGAAGCCGAGGGCCTGGAGAAGATAACGAGAGGGAATTCCCTTACCTGCCCCATATCGTAATGGGGTCGGACCACAGCTATCCGAATTTTATCAATAACTTAACCCCGTTTTTAATCCCCAAAACCCCCTAAATCGCACTTTTTTGGGGCAAAAATGAAGGACTCTTAATTTCCCAAAGCGGACAGATCGAACTTCTTATTTTTGGGCGCAAAAACAGAGATTTAAGGCCCAAAACCGGGCCAAAACATAAGTTATCTTGTTGAAAATATTCTTATTGCTGTGGTCCGACCCCAATGGGGCGGTAAAGCCTCGCCCTTATTGCCGGCTCGCGCATCAGGACGGCCTGGAGAAAGCGGAAGCTATCGGCGAGGTAGCCCTCGTAGCCGCTGGGCTTGCCGTCCCAGGTCGTCCAATCGATCCCCTCGAAGGTCGCGTCGCGGACGCCGTTCTGGAACCCGCCGCGACCCTGGCGCTCGAGCATGGCCCGCAGGACCATGTCGGCCCGGTCGACCATATCCTGGTCGCCGATCACATAATGCGCCATGAGGAAGTGGAGGACGTGGCCGGCCGTGATGCCTGCGTTCATATAATAGCCGAGCGTATCGGTCCCATCTTCGCGCTGCGGCAGCCCGAGGCAGTTGGGTTGAAGGTAATCGGAGCGATGGACCGGGACGAGCATGGGCGGGACGCCGAGGTCGAACCGTTTGAACCCCACCTGGGTCATCTTTTGCCAAAGATTGAAGAGGATCGTGCGCGCCAGGTCCGGCTCGACCAGGCCGTACTCGATGGCCAGGCCGTTGAGCGTCGGCGAGGCGTAGTCGTGGAGAGCGCCGTCGCGGTCCTTCCACCAGGCGAGCCAGCCGGATTCGCGGTTGAAGAGGACTTTGGCATAGACCTCCTTGAGACGGTCGGCGAATCGCGCGTAGGATGCCGCCTGCTCCCGTCGCCCGAGCTTGGCCTCGAGGTCGGCGAGCGACCGCCAGGCCCGATAGATAAGGGCGTTGGTGTAGCCGTCCTTGTGGCCGCAGTTGAGCGCGTCCCACCAGGCGTCGGAGCGGTTGGGCTGCTGGAGGGCGTTGGGGGTGCCGGGCTGGGTGGCCTCGACGAAGCCGTCTCTGTCGACATCGCGGCTGGCCAGGAAGTTGGCCACGCGCTCGAGGAGCTCGATGCGGCGGCGGAGCCAGTCGAGGTCTCCGGTCGATTCGACGTAATCCCACGCGGCGATGAGCGGCGAGGCCTCGGCGTCGAGGAAATCGCCGTAGTCCCAGTAGCCGGTGATCTCGCCGGTCAGGCGGCCGGCGGTGTCGTGGCGCATGCGCTTATCGAGCCAGTAATCGATCGTCCGGCGGACGAGCGGCATCACCGAGATGCCTGGGGCGATCTCGGGCATGAAGAAGGCCTGGTCGGCGTAGAACCAGATCGAGACGCTGGCCGGGTCGCTGATGACGTTATTGCCGAGGATGCCCGGCGGCGCGCTGAAGGGTTTGTCCTGTTCACCCCAGCGGGCGCAGGGTTGGAGGGCGTTGAGCCAGCCGCGACGGGCGGCGAGCCAGAGCGGGAGGGAGTCGTCGGAGAGGCCGGCGGGCGGCGGGAGAAGGAGCGGCGTCAGCGTAAGCGCGACGGGTCGGTCGCTCGCAACATCAGGGAATTCAAGGATCAAGTCGACGACCTTCTCGGCGCGGCTGCCTTCGAGGCGGCCGACGAGGGGCCGCCCCTTTGATTCCGCGAGCAACATCGGGCCCCAGTCCGGCGCGTTGAGGACCGCCGGCAGGCGGAACGTCCCGTCGTCGAGCCATTCGGCCGGGAGGACCGTGGTCGACGTGACCTTGGGGTCGAAGGGGAAGATGAGGCGCAGCGATCCCGGAGGCACCGGCGCGGCGTCGAGGTCATAGACGGCGAGATCGAGCTTGTCGACTGTTTCGATCCGCCAGTCGAGGCGCGCCTGCCCTGCTTCGAGCTTGCGGAAGACGATGTTCGCTTCGCTCCCGTGCCGGCGTTCGACGACCTTGGCGTCGGTCCACGAGCCGCCGCCGGACGTGCCGGAGGCGCTCCGGCCGACGCCGCCGCCCACCAGGAACTGCACCCGGACCGCGCTCCCCGCCCTGAGCAGGTTCGTCGCGGCCTTCCCCCCGCCCTCCGTATCCCAGCTCAGGAAGGAGATCCCGGGCGAGATCTCGTCGGTCGCGGCCGTGATGACCGGTGCCGACTGGACGGGGACGGCCGACGAGGATTGGGGTGCCGATCGATCGCCGCTCTTCGCCGCCTTGCTCGACGATTGCGGCGAGCACGCCGAGAAAACGAGCGCGATGGCAGCCAACCCAAGAACTGATGTCCGCGATGCCTTCATCGTTCCCTCCCGGATGAGATCTCGGCTTCTAATTCGGAAATTGGTATTGTGTCCCCAATTTATCCGGGACGCAATACCCCGTCCCGCATATCGTTCAGCCCTGGCAAGGGCTATAATGGAGCCAGATCGCCGATGCCGGGAGAGCGGCTGACTCTCGAGGAGCCGTCATGAAGAGATCCCTGAGCGTTGCGTGCGTCCTGTTCTTCCTCTCGGCGCCGTTCGCGTTCCCGCAAAGCAACTTTCTGAAAAGGGGTCAGAGCGGCCTCTTGGTGAGCGGCGCCTACGCGACGAACAGCTTGGCGACCGGGTGGTCGGGCACAGCCGCGGTCGGTCTAGGCGGGGTCTTCGATCTTTCGCTCTCGGTCGGACAGGCCTCTTATGACCCCGTGTCGAGCGGTTTCAACGATTTCGCGTCGACGTCGATCATGCCCGAGATCACGGCCCATGTCATCAAACAGAATTCGTCCAGGTCCCCCGTTTCCCTTTCGATCTCGGCCGGGTTCGCGAGGGACAATTATTCCTCGCCGGACCTCGACGCCGAGAGCTTCACCATGTGGGCAAACACGATCCTTGTCGGAGGGACGGTCTATCGGGACGTCCCGGTCGTCGCCGGGCTCTATCTTCAGCCCTATGCCGGGGTCGGCTACGCGAGCACGACCTTGAAGATCAGGAATGCCGACGGGCTGACCATAAGCGGCAAGCATAACCTGGCCTCGTTTGGCATCGGCCTGCCCGTCGTTTACGGTGTCTCCGGGAGAGCGTTGCTCGTCCTGCGGCCGGGATTGACCTTCGACAAGGACAAAACGACCTTCGCGATCTCACTCGGCCTGGTCGTCACGCTCAATAAGCCCGGCGCCCCTGCTACTCCTTGATGTCGAGACCGCGGTTGCGGAGCAGGGCGTCGATCTTGGGCTCGGCGCCGCGGAAACGCACGTATTGGGTCATCATGTCCTCGGTGCCGAACGGCTCGAGGATGTTCTTGCGGAACGAATCGGCCGTGCCCCGGTCAAAGATGCCCTTTTCCTTGAAGGCCTCGTAGGCGTCGCTGTCGAGGACTTCCGACCAGATGTAGGCGTAGTAGCCGGCCGAATACCCGCCGCTGAAAATATGGCTGAAGTAGGTCGAACGGTAGCGGGGCACGATCGCCGGGATGAGCCCGATCGAGTCCATGGCATCCTCCTCGAACAGGCGCACGTCGGCGGCGCCGGGATCGGCGGCCGTGTGCCAGGCCATATCGAGGATCGAGGCGGCCAGATACTCGGCGGTGATGAAGCCCTGGTTGAAGAGTCTGCTCTTCTCGATCTTCGCGACGAGCTCGGCGGGGATCACCTCGCCAGTCTTGTAGTGCTTGGCGTAGACGGCCAGGAGGTCCGGCTCGAAGCACCAGTGCTCCAGGATCTGCGACGGCAGCTCGACCGAATCGCGGGCGACGGTGCGGTTGCGGTAGCGGCCCTGCGAGAAGAGCGTGGCCAGCGAGTGGCCGAATTCGTGGAAGAAGGTCTCGACCTCGTCGGTCGAGAGGAGCGCCGGGGCGTCGGCCGTGGGCGCGGTGAAGTTGCAGGTGATCGAGGAGACGGGCGGGACGCGCTCGCCCTTTTCGTAGTAGGCGCGCCGGAAGGCCCCGGACCAGGCGCCGCTGCGCTTGCTCGGCCGGGGGAAGAAATCCATGTAGAGGATGCCGGTGTGGCGGCCGTCGGCCTCCTGGACCTCGAAGACCTGGACGTCGGGGTGATAGCGCGGCAGCTCGGGCTTGGCGATGAACTTCAGGCCGTAGAGCTTGCCGCAGAGGGCGAAGATGCCGTCGCGGACGTTGTCGAGCTTGAAGTAGGGCCGCAGGGCGGAGTCGTCGAGGGCGTATTTTTCCTGGCGCAGCTTCTCGGTGTAATACCACCAGTCCCAGGAGGCAAGAGTGAATTTGGCGGTCTTGCCGGCCTGCGCGTCGCGGTCGGCGAGGACCTGGAGCGCGACCGCCTCCTGCCTGGCCTTGACGATCGTCGGCTTCCAGAGCTGGGCCAGGAAGTCGTTGACGCGGGCCGGGGTCTTGGCCATGTTAAGCTCCAGGACGTAGGCGGCGTGGCTCGGATAGCCGAGGAGCTTGGCCCGCTCGAGGCGGAGGGCGGCGATCCTACGGACGCTCTCTTTGTTGTCGAACTCGTTATCGTTGTCACCCTTCATGGTGTAGGCGCGGTGGAGCTTCTCACGGAGGGGGCGCATCTCGGAATAAGTCAGGAACGGGGTCATGCTCGGGACCTGGATGGTGAAGAGCCATTTGCCGTCGGGGAGCCCGGCCTGCTTGGCGGTGACTGCGGCCATGTCGACGACCGAGGGCGGCAGGCCGGCCAGGTCGCTCTTGTTGTCGATGACCAGCTGGAAGGCGTTGGTCTCGGCCAGGACGTTCTCGCCGAATTTGAGGCTGAGGAGTGAGAGCTCCTGGTTGAGCTCGCGGAAGCGGGTCTTGGTGACGGGGTCGAGGAGGGCGCCGCCGCGGACGAAGTCCTTGTAGGTGTTTTCGAGGAGGAAGAGCTCCTCGCGGCCGAGATCGAGCTTGGCGCGGTTATCGTAGACGGCTTTGACGCGGGCGAAGAGCTTCTCGTTGAGGGCGATGTTGTCCCGGTGCGCGGCCAGCAGGGGCGCGGTTTGGCGGGCGACGGCTTGGAGGTCCTTGTTGGTCAGGGCGCCTTGGAGGGAGCCGAAGACGCTGTTGACCTCGGAGAGGAAGAGGCCGGTGTGGTCGAGCGTGGCGACCGTGTTGGCAAAGGTCGGCTTGTCCGGGTTGTTGACGATGGCGTCGACCTCGGCCTGCTCGCGCGCGATGCCCTCTTCGATGGCCGGCAGGAAGTGCTCGGTCTTGATGCGGTCGAACGGCGGGACGTTGAACGGGGTGCCGTAGGGTTTGAAGAAGGGGTTTTCGGGATTATCGGCGGGGAGCGTGTTCGGGGCGACCGCCGCGGTTTCCGATCCCGCCGGCGGCGCCGGCGAGGCCGGCTTTTCGCTCTTGCAGGCGACCGCCGCGACGACGAAGAGCCCGATCGCGACGACGAGGATGGTCATGGCTTTGCCTTTCATGTCCTTCGCACCTCCTGGGGGATTACCGATTCATTATACACAATGGGGTCGGACCACAGCTATCAGAATATTATCAATATGATACGCCCATTTTTTGGCCTTTTTTCGGCCTAACTGCGGTGTTTTTAGCCCTAAAAACAGAAACGCGAACGGTTGCCTTCTCAAATTCTGGATGAGGTCGTTTTTACCCCAAAAAAGCTCAAGATAAGCCCCTTTTGGAGGCCGAAAACAGTGATAAATCACTGATAAAATATCCTATTGCTGTGGTCCGACCCCATTTGACCTCACGGCGGCTGTCGCCATATCGCCCAGCTTGAGGCGCAGCTTGCCGTCCGGGCCGGCTTCGATGTGGACGGGCTTGGGAGGCCTGACCCCGCCGTCCCAAGTGAAGAAATCACTTTCGCCCGACGGGAAGAGGCGCATCCGCACGGTCAGGCCCCGAGCAGACCTACCACTGAGACGGCCCTCCTCCTTGAGGTCCCAGACGTACGTCAAGTCAACGGTGCCCTTCTCGCAGTAAAAGCGAATGACAGTTTCGTCCCGCTCCTCGGTCCGTGCCGTGCCCAGGACCTCGAAGCGCTGGAAGCGGCCGCGAACTTTTTCGCTCTCCGCCATCAGGTCCGCCCAACGGGCCTTCAGGCGTTCCGGAGCCACCTCCCCGCCATAGGCGTTGGAGAGCGGGATAAAATCGCCCTTCATATTCGCGGCGATAATGCCCTCCATGATCTTGGAGAGCTTGTCGAGGCGGCCGGGCTCGGCATCGCGGACCGAATTGAGGAGCGCGAACGCGTTCCGGCCTTCCGCCTCGATGAAGAGGGCCTGGCCGTCCATCATCATGCGGAACGCTCCCTTGTCGCCTGGCAAACGATACGTTCCGGCGAATGCCTTCAGAGCCGCCTCGTCCAAGTCCACGATCTCCGGGATCGAAGGGTAGGGCCGACCCGCGAGGAAGCGCATTCCGAGCTGCTCGAGAAGCGAATTCGCCGACCGGTTCTCGGCGATGACGTTGGTCATGACGAAGATGACGAGGCCCGTGTCCGGCACGATGGCCAAGTCGGCAAAGTAGATCCCGTTGCCGCCGTTGTGGGTCACGATCTTCGTCCCGTCAGGCGCCTTGGCGATGGACCATCCGTAGCCGTAGAAGGTGCCGCCGCCTTCGCTGACGTGGGGCGCCCAGAGCTTTATCATCGATGCGGGCGTGAGGACGCGGCCGGTGAGCAGGGCTCGCGCCCAGCGAAGCATGTCATAGACGGTCGTGTGGATCCCGCCGTTGGCGCGAAGCGCCCAATGAGGCCCATCGGCGGCCGTGGGGCGTTCGAGGAACGTGCCCCAGCGCCCTCCATCGGCTTCATAACCCTGGGCGAAACGGCTTTCGCCCCAGGCCGGCAGGGTGTAGCCCGTTTCGTACATGCCGTTCGGCAGGAAAAGCCGCTCCCGCAGGAAGTTCTCGTAGGTCTTGCCGGAGAGCTTCTCGAGGATGGCGCCGAGGAGGCTGAAATTGGCGTTCGAATAGGTGTATCCCTTCCCGGGGGCGAAGAGGAGGGGCTGGGCGAAAACTTGCTTCAGGTATTCACCGAGCGGAATAGGATCGAAGTCGCCGATGTCGGGGTCCGAGAGGCCGGAAGAATGCGTCAGGAGTTGGTGGAGGGTGATGCCGGCCTTGTCGGCTGGAACGCCGGAGAAATAGCGGGTGATCGGGTCGGAGACACTTAGCTTCCCGTCCTCTTCCAGCTTGAGGATGCCCGCGCCGGTGAACTGCTTGGTGATCGAACCGATATCGGAGATAGTACCCGGAGTCCAGCGCACGCTGTGCTCCCGGTCGGCCAGGCCGAAGCCCTCGGCGAAGAGGGGCACATCGCCTTTCGCCACGAGAACGACGCCGGCGAAGCCGAGCTTCTCGAGGCGCCGGAGATACGTCTTGGTCTCAGCGACCGCGGCCGCGTTCGGGTCAGGAGACTGGCCGCTCGATGGAGCCAGGCGGACGGGCAACGACGAGGGGGTGCCAGAGTCAGCAAATGCCGGGGCCGCGACGAGAGCAAGACATATTATTGCCAGGCAAAGGGACACCAAGTTCTGATTTTTCACCATCCCTCCGTGTCCATCATTGTAATCGATTCGTTTCAATCTTAACGATTGCGATCAAATCAAAGTTCCGAAAGGCCCTTTCATTTTTGGGCCAAAAAACACCGGTTTTAGGCCCATTCGAGCCCCAAAACTGGACCTAAATTGTTGATAATGTTCCTAAAGCTGCGGTCCGACCCCAATTTTTTCCCAATCTATTTTCCCTGGTGCTTCAGCCCTGCCCCGATGTAATCCCAGTTGAGGAGCGCGTTCCAGAGGAAGCGGTGGTCGGAGCGGTTGAAGTCGCGGTGGATCGGGTTGAAGAGGAAGGCGACGATGCGGCCCTTGCCCGCCGGAAGGTCGAGAATGGCCGGGCGGCCCTCGAGCTCGTCATCGCCCTTGATGGCGCCGCTGACGAGCATCTTGACCTCTTCCTTCTTGGCAGGCGCTCCTGGCGCGACTTGCCCCTTCGTGTCCGTTGCGCCCGCTGCGGCATCCGTTGCTTTTGCGGCGTCCGGCTTCTCCTCTTCCCTGTCCTCGGCCCTGAGCTTCGTGCCCCACTGCAGCACGACCGCGCCCCGCTCCGAGCGGCCGATGTCGTACACAGGCAGCATCGACCGGAAGACCGACGTCACTTCCGGGAAGCCGTAAGCCAGGGGATGGTCGGGCCGGGTGAACTTGACCTTGAGCTCCGAGCCGGGCGTGAACACCGAGCCGCCCCGCGGGTAGACGTCCCGGACGAGCCCGCCCTGAAGCGCGATCGCCGAGCCGTTGCCGAGCGTCACGAGCACGCCGCCCGCGTTGAGGTACTCATCGAGCCTGGCCATGCCCGCCCAGCCGATGCCTCCGGTGATGTCGTCGGAGGCGTCGGGGATGCCGAGGTTGGGCGTTTCTTTTGTCTTCTTGTAGGCCAGCGGGCCCCACTTCTTGTCGATGCCCAAGATCTGGTCCTGCAGGTCGAGATAATTGTGGGCGAAGACGATGACATCGTACCGGTCTTTGAGGCGCCCGGCGCGCACATCCTCGTCGCGGATGTAGGCGTAAGGGACCTTTTCCCGGTCGAGCACAAAACGGACCCAGCCGACGGCCTCCGTGTCGGCCCATGAGTGCCAGACGGCCAGGCGCGGCACCTTCGATTCGTGATGAGCGACGTCGGGCACCGCCGCGGCGCTGTCAAAATCGAGCGACAACTCGGCGGATGCCCGCTTGACCGCGTCGGCCAGCCCTTTCTGGTCCGTCATAATCCACGAGCCCGCGGGATAGTCCTTGTCGCCGGACTTGAACGCCTTCTCGGCGATCTCGACCTTGAACGCGGCCAGGCGCGCGCGCAGCGCCAACAGGCCCTCCTGACCCGTGTCCTTCAGCAGGAGCACCGGCCCCGCCCCGTTCACATTCCCCGACGTCGCGAAGCCGACCTTGAGGGCCTCGAGCGCCACATCCTTGATCTTGGCGTCGTCGATCCGCTTGGCTTCGAGCCCGTAATGGACGGGGAGCGACCACGACACATCGTCGTACGGCTCGAACGTGGCGTCGGGCGGGAAGACCTGGGGCGTGAGCAGGTCCACGGCGTAATTTCGATAAGGCTGGTCGAGCCGCACGACATACGTCCCCGCGGGGAACTCCCCTTCCGCGACCTTGAACGCGGCGGTCGCCTTTCCGGCCTCGATGCCGTGTTGCATCAACAGGTTGATCATGTCGGCCACCCGCCGCCTGTCGCCTTGGTCGGCCGCGATGGCGAACGCGTACGGCCCGCCCTTGACGCCTTTCTGCCACGAGTTGTAGCCCTTGCGGTAAAAATCGCGCAGCATCTCCTTGGCGTTCTTGGCCGTGTAGTCGAGCGCGGCCAGGCAGCCGCTCTCCATGTAGTTCGTGTTGTCGCGCAGGGACCATAGGAACTTGCGCGGCGGCGGCATCGGCCGGTACCACTCCTGGCTCGTGACCGGACGCCCAGCGTAACGCTCCTCGTTCGGCCGCAGGACGCGCTCGACCGTCTCGGCCGTGCCGTTGCCGAACGTCTCGTAGCCGCGGCCGATGCTGTTGTGGTTGACGCCGATCGAATCGAGGAAGACGTGCTCCCAACCGTCGCTGAAGCCCCAGGTCCAAACGCCGGGCATGCCGGCCGACGTCAGCGCGCCGAGCTCGGCCATCGACATGGCGAACCACTCATTGAGCAGGATCGGGTCGATGTTGACGTTGAACGGCCCGGTCCCGTTCCAGGTCTGAAGGAGAGGGATCGACTCGTGGAGGTCGTGGATAACCGTCGGATGATACTCGAAGAACATCCGGCCGACGGCTTTGGACAGCTGCAGCGACTCCTGGTGCGAGTCGCGATTGTTGTCGTGGAAGACGTAGAAGCCCCAGTAGGGCGGCGAATCGGGCGGGAGCGCGTCGAAGTCCGTCTTGCCCTTGAGGTAGCGGTAGAACCAGTCGACCGCCTTGTCGCGGCCGTCGGGTTCCGAGACGGGGTTGATCAGGACCAGGACCTCGCTGCGGATCTTGCGGATCATCGGCTGGTCGGACACGGCCAGCCGGTAGGCCATCTCCATGACCATCTCGGGGCTGCCGGTCTCGGTCGAATGGAGCCCGGCGTTGAAATAATAGACGGGGCGCGCGGAGGCGATGAGGGTTTCGGCGGCCTCGGGTGTCGTCTTGCGCGGGTCGGCCAGCGCGGCGGTCGCCTCCTTGAGGCGGTCGAGGTCGCGGATGCCGTCCTCGTCGGCGACGGCGGCGAGGAGGATCTCGCGGCCCTCCTCGGTCTTGCCGATCGTCTCGACGCGGACGCGGGGCGAGGTTTCGGCGAGCTTGCGGAAATAGCCGTAGATTTTGGCCGTCGAGGAGAGCTCTCCGGCGGCGCCGACCGCGTGACCCAGGTACTCCGCCGGCGACGGCACGGTGGCCGAATCAGGCAAATAGGCGACCCAAGGGTTGCCGAAGCGCGGCTCGGTCGTGTCCTTGGCGATGGCCTCGACGGACCCCGGCTCGACCGTGTCCGGCGCGTAAGGGTTCTTGGCCTGGACCTGAGCCGCCGGCGCGGCTTGGGCCGGCGCTTGACGGTCCACTCTAGGGGAGCGGTCTCTCGGGCCGGTTTGGGAAGTCGCGGCGACGAGGATCGCCACAGAGACGAGCGCCAGGAGCAGGATCGGGGAGATCGTCCGGACAAGTCGTCGGGGCTTGGTCATGATTCGCCTCCAATTTAGGGACACAATACCAATTTCCGATTTCCCCGGCAAGCCGTTATAATGCCGGCTCGTCGTCACGAAGGAGTCCCCGCCGATGAACAGAAAGACCCGCGCCTCGATCTTGGCCGTCGCCATCGCTTCGCTAGCGCTCGTTTCGGTCGCCCGCGCCGCCGAACCGAAGATCATTCTCACGCCCAAGCCCGGCCCGGAGCCGCACATCAACGGCGCCCGTGTCTTCGGCGTCCGTCCCGGATCGCCCTTCCTCTTCACCATCCCGGCGACCGGCGAGCGGCCGATGACTTTCGCCGTCGAGGACCTCCCCGAAGGCCTCATGCTCGACGCGGCGACCGGCCAGATCACCGGCGCTCTCGCCGCTCCTGGCAACTATCCCGTCACCTTCACCGCGACGAACCGCCTCGGCACGGACTCACGTCCGTTCAAGATCGTCTGCGGCCACACCCTCGCCCTAACGCCGCACATGGGCTGGAACAGCTGGTACGTCTGGGAGAACCGCGTCACCGATGAGATCATGCGCCGCGCCGCGGACGCCATGGTCTCGACCGGCATGATCGACCACGGCTACCAGTACGTCAACATCGACGACTGCTGGTCGGTCCGCCCCGAGTCCGAGGATCCCTCCCTCCGCGGCGAGCCCCGCGACTCCCGCGGCATAATCAACGCCAATGGCCGCTTCCCCGACATGAAGGCCATGACCGATTACATTCATGCGAAAGGCCTCAAGGCCGGCATCTACACCTCGCCCGGCCCGACGACCTGCGCCGGCTACACCGCGGCCTGGCAGCATGAGGAGCTCGACGTCCGGCGCTTCGTCGAGTGGGGCTTCGATTTCCTGAAGTACGACTGGTGCTCCTACGGCAATATCGCCAAGGACGAGAAAGACCGTGCCGAGCTCCAGAAGCCCTACCGCCTCATCAGCTCCATCATCGCCAAGCAGCCGCGCGACATCGTCCTCAACCTGTGCCAGTACGGCATGGGCAACGTCTGGGAATGGGGCCGCGAGGTCGGCGGCAACAGCTGGCGCACGGCAGGCGACCTCGGCCACGACGTCGTCGGCAATCTCTTCCGCGACGGCTTCGATGTCTACTCCACGAACGAGCTCCACCGTTACGGCGGACCGGGCGGCTGGAACGATCCCGATTATCTCCTCATCGGCATCCTCAGCTCCGTCTTCGTCGACGACAAGGAGGGCGGCAACGAGGCCTCGCCCCTCTCGCCGAACGAGCAGTACACCCACGTCTCGCTGTGGTCGCTCGTCGCGGCGCCGCTCATTTTCAGCGGCGACATCACCCGCCTCGACGACTTCACCCTCGGCCTGCTCACGAACGATGATATTATCGACGCCGATCAGGATCCGCTCGGCAAGCCCGGCCGCCGCGCCGCGAAAACTGGCGACC